>JAGWBT010000034.1:0-506 GCA_021295755.1 Candidatus Poribacteria bacterium | reverse complement strand
CTCTGACGAGCGATTTCCATGGAAAGTAAATTGTAGGTCGAGATTCACATCTCGACACTGACTGACGAGCGATTTCCATAGAAAGTAGGTCGAGATTTACATCTCGACACCAAAGCGTCAATTTTAGAAAATCGATCTACAGAAATCCAAAACTATTTCTACGGAAAGAATGAGATAAATGCCCACACAAGAATTGCCCCTCAAAGCTGCCGTGGTTGGCCTTCACATCCACGCCGGCAGCCTACACCCCGATAAAAACCACGGTCTGCTCAAGTCGTTCAAAGGACAGGAAGACGTAGAAATTGTAGCATACTGTGAATCCTCACCGGATCAGGCAGAGTTACTAGACGAAATCCGCCACGCCGATCCGGCTGCGCGTATCTATACTGATCTCGACAGCTTGATGGCAAATGAGGATTTTGACTTTTCTGTCATTATGCTGCCCCCCAATGAAGCGACACCCACAGCGCTGCGTCTGGCGGAGTCAGGCAAACATCTCTTCATTG
>JAGWBT010000033.1:3071-53466 GCA_021295755.1 Candidatus Poribacteria bacterium | reverse complement strand
TTTGTTCGGGGACGCTCAACAGTTGGCTGCCCACGCCTAGGGTGTTTTCGTGCATCCAACTCTCAACAGTGTTGGCGGTTTCTTCGTCGATGAGGTTCTCGAAGTGTACCAGTCGCGGTTGCGCACCGGTTTCCCACCCACTTGGATTGCCTTCCTGTGCCCATATCTCCTTTTGACGTTCAACAAGCACTTCAAAACTGGCGCGTACATCGTCATAACCTCCCGCAGGATGATATAACCATCATCTTGCAATTGTTGTGGATTGACCTTCATCGTTTCTCTCCTGTTAAGTAGGTCTTAATGGGGAGGATAGAGCCGTGCTGCCAAATCTCAATACTTCGTCCGCGGCAACCTGTCCTTGATACTGTCGGGAATCGCAGAACAAAGAACCAAGTGGCCGCGGGTTCTACTATTCCATATGCAGGGACAAATCTCGTTAAGAAACGGTGACGTTGGTCAACCCAAGTTCGGCGACACATTTCCTCAATGCTGTCTGTTGTTCGACGGTCAGGGGAGATCCGGGAGGTCTGGGATGACCACAATCGATCCCAAGCCGTTCACTGAGGGTTGCCTTGAGGAGAGCATGAAACCCACCACCGCACGCCATGACTCTGTCTGCCGCATCACAAGCCCTGTCTTGGGCAGCTTCCGCTCGATCCAAATCTCCAGCTTGGTAGGCGTTCCAAATCTCTACCCAAAGTTCGGGCGCCATGTTTGGTGGACCATCTACGCAGCCTGTGGCACCAATCGTCAGGGCAGGTAGCATTAATCGGCTGTTTCCGATTAAGCAGAAGAGTCCCATCTTGGCGAAAGCGCGGACATTACCGAATGTCACCGCAGAATGCTTCAGTCCAGCCAACTGTGGTACTCCTTCCTGAATTTTCCGCATCAAGGCAGGGGTGATTTCAACGCCGGTGGCACCGGGTAAGTTATAAACAAACAGGGGTAGATCAGCCGCAGCTGCGACAATGCGGTAGTGCTCGACAATCTCCGCATCGTCGCGCCCATAGAAGAAGGGTGGCACACAGCAGATTGATTCAACACCAGCCTTGGCGGCATGTTCTGCCATCTTGGCAGCCCGTGCGGTTGTTGGCGCGCCGACGTGCATGATGTTCTTTATTCTGCCGTTGGATTGGTCTGCAATAACCTCCGCGATCCGATTGTTCTCTTCATCGTCTAACAGAACGCTTTCTCCAGTACCTCCGGCTACCCAGAAGCCGTGGACGCCCGCTTGGATGTTGAATTCGATGACTTTGCGAAAAGCCACTTCATTTAACTTTCCCTCCGGCGTCATCGGCGTAATGATCGCAGGAAATATACCGTGAAATTCAGTTTTCATAACTACTCCTCCTAAATGGTGATGATACAGTAGACGGAATTTCGCCCCAAATAGGCGTATCTCTAATCCTTTCAGGCAAGTCTCGTTATATTTTATCAACAGGGATTTTGAATATTATTCTATCTTCGCAGAAATTGATGAGCACGTCAAGTGGAAAATAGCCTATTTGTGCTCAAGTCTCGGTTTTTGATCTTGATCCGAATTGGGCAATCGGCTACACTATCCGGACGTCTTACTCTGTTTTACACCATTCTTTGTAATGAAGCCTCCATGAGATGATTTGACGGAGAAATGCTATGAAAATCACAGCTGTAAAACTCTACATCCTTGAGCATCCGGAACGCAAGGGCAGTGGACATAAATTGGTGCAAGTTCCGAATTTGCGCCGCATTCAGTACACCCACAAAGGGCTACCGAGCGATCAGCCGGCACAACAGACCTTTATTCAGGTGGAAACCGATGCCGGTATCACAGGCAGGTGTACCACCACGATGTCTCCTGCACAGGCAGCGATTTTGCGGGCGCAGGTGTTAGGGGAGGACCCACTAGATCGGGAAAAACTATACCAGATGCTGCACAAGGGAACGCGCTGGGTTTACCAGCCTCCCGGTTGGTTTGGGGACTTTGACAACTGCCTCTGGGACATTGCTGGCAAGGTCGCAGATCTCCCGGTCTATGCCTTGGTAGGTCGGGTGCGGGAGCAATTTCCTGTCTACCTGACGGGTGGGGATGGCACGGTGGCGGACTATCTGCAAGCCATTGAGACAGGACGGGAAATAGGGATTAACGCCTACAAATTCCATTCCTACAAGGGCGGCAAAGCGGATATCCCAATTTTACGTGAGGTGCGGGAGGCTGTCGGACCTGACTATGTGCTGCTTCACGATCCAGTCTGTTCTTATACCTTGCGCGAAGCGATTGAGGTGGGGCATGTCATGGAGGAATTGGACTTTGTCTGGTTGGAGGAGCCGTTCCACGAGCAGAAGATGAATCTCTACCAAGAACTGTGTCGAGAGCTAACGATTCCGGTGATGGCGACGGAGATGTTGATGCACGACATCGGATTGTCCTCGCAGTGGCTTATCCACGGCGCAACAGATCGACTCCGTGTCAATGCCCGGCACGGTACAACTCAGGTTCTGAAGTTAGCTCACTTTGCGGAACTGTATGGGACGAATGTAGAACTCAACGGTCAGGGTGGGTTGTTTGGACTCCTCCATGCACACTTAGGCTGCTGTATCGATAACACGGATTTCTACGAGTCCTTTTCTGCTGCTTCCGATGGCAATCGTCAGCAGGGGCAGGAGTGGGGGCTGCTGAATGCGCCGTTGGTCTCGGATGGGCGCATATCTCCGCCAGATGTGCCGGGGTGGGGGGCTGAGTGGGATGAAGCGCGTTTCAACTCTTTAGTAGCAGCGGAGTATCATTGACGCGGGAAGAAGAGGTCAATGCCAGCTTCGACATCATCGATCGGATGACCATGCTGTCCTTCATAGTTGTCGTGTATGTCGCGCTCGGTTTCGGTGAGATCGGTCAACGGGAAGGTCAAAGTAGCTCGACTCTGTTTGGCGGATTCACTCATGGCGATATTCATCTCCTGATCTTGCCGTCCGAGTTGTGCGCCGTACTCCGGCTCGGTGTCATGGATAATTGCATTCGCGAGGCTCAACAATTCATCGGCGACCGGGACCTGTCCTTCGGTGAGTGGGTAGTCCCTTAGTGGGTTTTCCCATGTAATCAGTTGGTCTGGAAGTTCTAGTTCAATCTTCTCTATCACCTCAGTTCCATCTACATCAATTGTCGTACGCTTCGGCTGATAACCGATACTTTTCGCGCCGTTCTCCAAATCTTCGGGCGGTACAACGTGGATCTCCTCGCCGACAATAGTTCCTTTGCTACCGTCAATCTGCGAAATACCGCCCTGCCCACGTCCCAGTGAACGGGCATGAATGACGTTGGAATAGACCATCAGAGCAGTTGCGTTATTGTCAAACTCTAGGAAGCCGAATGTCCAGTTATCACTTGTGTGGTGACGTTTCATGCGATCGATGATTGGGATGACTGGCGTGGATTGGGCGATACCGAGGATAGACTTCGGCTCTCCGTTCGCACGCAGCCGAAGCATACTCATGCCGTGGTAGCCGCCTTCGTAGAAGATTCGGTAGATTCGCCCCACCTCGCCTATCACGCCCGAATCAATCACAGCGGATAGAAAACGTTCTCGTGGTGCACGGTAGTAGTTTTCTGCCACTTCTAGTTTGACGTTGTTTCTCTGCGCCGTTTCGATCATGAGATCTGTCATCGGCAATGTCACGGCGATTGGTGTCTCGACGATGATGTTCACGCCGGCATCTGCCATAAAACAGGCGATGGCGTGATGTGCGATTCCGGGCACGGTGATATCCACTGCATCTAGTTTTTCATGTGCCACCAGATCTCGGACGCTGGTATAGGGGTTCGCACCATATTGCTCGGCGTATTGTTGAGCGACCGCTTGGTCTATATCACAAATTGCGACGAGGTTGTAGACATCTTTCAGTTTGGCAATGACAGGGAGGTGTGCACCCCCACCGCGTCTGCCTGCACCGACCAGCGCGATATTTAGTTTTGACATACCTGGGTTCCTTTGGACTTGAACGCTCAAAGCCTTGTAGTTCGGCGATTCATTGCCTCACAACACAACTCCCAACGCCCGATGAATCAGGCAACTACAGTAAATCTTTAAGTTTGATGTGTGCGGTTTAGATAAATTCCATCTGATTTTCCATGTCTTCCGGGTCAAGAGTTTCCCATATCAAGATGAGCCACTGGATAATCTCTCCAATAGTGCGTCTGCCTTGTCCACAATAGACAATCCCGGTGTGATCAATCTGAATACGAAGAAAATCATCGTCGTGCGTAAAAACGACCCGTCCCTCAGCTTTCGCAAATTCGATTTGTTCCTAATCGTCTGCCTCTATGAGTCCAACCTCTTGTGTGGTTGTTACATTGACGCCGCGAATCCGGAGCCCCTTTGCAATGGCCGGATTCACATTCTCATCAAGGTGGAATTTAATCGCTTGAGGCATCTTTTTGAGTGCGTTCCTTGAGCTTCTGCATCAGTAGAGAAGGGGTCTTGGTACGCATCTCATCCTCTAATTTCTCTGCCTCCGTAATGTCCCTGCGAATTTCTTCCATGTTGTCCATATAATAGACCAGTGCGGCATAAACATCGGCTAATGTAATTAAAGGGTAGTGATTAGCAATCTCGTATGGGTCCTTGCCCATTCTATCGTGCATTATCACGATGTCTTGCACCCGAATGCGGTGTCCAGCAATGCGAGGTTTGCCACCGCAAACACCCGGTGTGATTTCAATATGTGATTTAATTACCCCCATTTTTAGCCTCCTGAGTTTCCTGGTTTCGCCCTTACAGGTCCTCGATTCCCGGAACGGAGACGATATTTTATATCAACTCCGTAGGCCCTGTGTTAACGTTTGTTGGCGTTTTTTATGGCATCTCGTGCTACTATACACATACCGAGGATAAACACTATAAACATAACAACTGCAAGCCATTCCATCACAATTCCTCCAATTCATTAATCTTTCGATATGCAACTCTATTGATCCAAATGATTACAGATGTAAACAGAAATACCCCTACTGCACCAATTATAAGCAGAAGTACCCTAGTTTTTCCGTAGTTCTGAATTCCCCAAGCGACCAGTGAAATGTCCGTGGCAATCAGAATGGCGAATATAATTTTTAACCAGCCAATTTCTTCCTTTAGTTTATCAACCTTTGCCATGCAGGTTTATCTCTTTTTGATTGGGTTTTCATCTAATGCTTTAGTTCAGCAGCCGCCATTATCAAAACCACAGTTCTCGCTGTCAACTGAGACGATTAGTTAGCCTACTTATCACGTTTCTACCTTATCTCTTTCAGGGTCATATAGACGATAAATTCCAGGTCTTACCCGCCAATAGTATTTATGCTTGACAAAATGATGATGATGTGACAGAAGATTGGGGCATCCCGCAGCAAGTTCAACTCCGACATTACTTACCTTGAAGTTGGGATACTTTTCCAAGAGGTGTGTGGAAACTTGTTTGGGTGAAAAATTAGTGTCTGTATTTCCTTTCGTTATTTCCCGCACTGCGTCCAACACTACTTCCTTAACCGGCTTGTCGCCCGACCATCGCGCAAGCTGCCTTGCAGATTTGGGTACGACGACGTCTTCCTGTCCAATCTTTGCTTCCGTGTTGACAAGCACTTCTCCCGATTCCGTTTGGAATGTTGAAACAACTAGACAGTTGATGTCCATGCCATGGGAGGTTCGGAGGAATCTACAAACGCGCGATACCGAGGCTGGTATCTCTTCTGCTACAATGAATAAACGTAGCCTCCTATTCAAGGCTAGCATTTCGTTTTCAAATACTTCACTGAAAACTTTTTGAAGGGTTGTCTCTTTTTTCGCGGTCTGGAAGTAAGTTTCTGCTATCTCACAGATCTGCTCATCTGAAAGTTTTTCTGCCCATTCCGCGTATTCAAGCAATTGTGCGACAACGTTCCTTGGAGCCTTGCCCCTTTTCAGTTTGACAATAACAAGGTTTCTTTCAAAATCAATACCAAGTAGGTCAAGGAAGATAGTACTTTCTTCGACATTGACGCTCGTTTGTCTACCAATCCAGAGGATGGATTCTCCTTCGACAAGTGCCCACGGGCTGTTTTCTAGCCAACTCTCGATATGCTTTTCAAGCTCGATGTTAGTTTCTTTCGCGACGATGGGTTCAGCGCTGTGTAGATTGTCATTTTCTATGTTCAACCGAAAAATAGCCATCGTGTTCTAAAGGGTGTATAACAGATTTGCTTCGGGGAGTCACTGATATTTTACAGCGGGAAAGGTTGGATTCACGTCCGTTATTCGGGTATGTCAATGACCACATACTGCTGATCGACGGTTACGGAATAGGTCTCGGCGGTGTACGGTCCCTTTTGCAGCCCTGACGCCACCGTCGCCCCGTCCTCTACCTCCACCGGGTACTTTCTGACACGCTTCTGCGCTGGGTTCCACCACGACTGTCCCGTTTTGATATCAAACTCCCAACCGTGCCAGACGCATCGCAAAATTTCGCCTTTGCGGGTGTATGTGTATTCACCGGGTACATCGGACTGAAGAAGCCCTGTCAGACGTCCCTCGCATAGGGGTGCGCCCTGATGGGGACAGATATTCCGCACGGCATAAAACTCGCCATTAATATTAAAAACGCCGAGTGATCGTCCTTCAAGTTCGACGATTTTGCGTTCACCCGGCGGAATTTCGTCTACGGTTGCAACTACATGTTTTGCCATAGGATTCTATTGTATTGTATGAAATGTAGTAATAAAGATCAGGGGTTCAGGCATCATGAATGAAACCCCCATGAACCGAACCCCTGAACGATTTGTTGATTTGTAGACTTCTACAATTTATACAACTCGCGTGCATTATCCGCCATGATCCGCCGCCTTACGTCCGGCGCAAGACTCGTCGGGAAGGCACGATCGGGCGCATCGAAGTCCCAATGCGGATAATCGGTTGCGAACATCAATTTTTCGCGTGCGTTGAGCTGCTCAAGCAACAGGTCGAAATACTCCCGTTTGGGAGGTTCTTCCACCGGCTGCGAACTGAGCCAGAAATGCTCCTTCATATACTCTGACGGCAACTTTTTCAGATCGGGAACTTCCTCTTTCAGTTTCTTCCAATTCTGATCGAGCCGCCACATCAACGGCGGGAACCAAGCAAAGCCCCCTTCAATCAAGACAAACTTGAGTGTGGGAAACCGTTCAAAAACACCTTCACAAACAAGGCTAATCACCTGTGTCTGGAACGCCTGTGGCATACCGCCGTGGTCCTCAATGTAGTAGGAGGGCGCACCTGCGCCGGTGATTGGACCCGCGCCGACACCACCGAAGTGGATGCCGATCGGGAGATCATACTGCGTTGCGGCTTCATATATCTTCCAATACTTCCGCCGTCCCAACGGTTCGTCCGTGCGCGCAATCAATAGCACTTGGACAAAGTTCGGATCTTCACCGCGCCGATGGATTTCCTCCGCTGCCAATTCTCCATCTTCATAGGGAACGACAATTGATGCCTTCAGGCGTGGTTCGGGTGTAGTCCACTCTTCGACCTGCCAATCGTTAATCGCCCGTGCGATCGCTGCGACGTACTCCAGATTGAGTCCGCTGCCGCCCATCAATGGATTCAGAACCCCGTATTCAAAGTCCCAGGCGTCGAGCAATTGCTCCTGCATAAAAGCAAGATCTGCGCCCGGTGAAAGCCCGGATGGGGGCCAAGCGTCGTGCCGAGCTGCATGGGGCATCCCGCGCGGATAGTTGGACCCTGCGTGACCGCGTCCACCTATCATCCCCTGATGCTTGCGCCAGCGTTCAGAGAGGTATGGATGCAGCGATTCCGGCGATGCGAGGTTGTTGTGAATATCGGTGTCAATGACAGGAACTTTTTCCCGTGTGCTTTTCATCTACGTTTCCTCCTTATTGAACGTGAATTTCTGGATTTTCAGGATCAAGTTGGGGGTTCGCTAGCTAAACAAGTTTAGATGCGCTCACCCCAAATGGGCTGGAACAGGATTTACAAGGTAATCCTGATACATTTTACAGTTGATAAAACTCTCGTGCATTTTCCGCTAGAATCTTCTTCATCAGTGATTCCGGCAATCCCATCGGCAAAGCCTCCTCCGGGGAATCAAATTGCCAGTGTGGGTAGTCGGTTGAAAACATGAGCATATCGTCCGAATCAAGCTGACCAATCATCCGAAGAAACTGCTTGGGATCCGGCGGTGCGTCCATTGGTTGAAGCGTAAAACGGAGGTGTTCTCGCATATAGTCCGACGGCAGTCGTTTAATCCACGGTGTAATGTGGCGCAGTCCTCTCCATTCCTTATCAATCCGCCACATGACCGACGGTAGCCACGTAAAGCCGCCTTCGATTAAGGTCACTCGCAGATCTGGAAATCGATCGAACGTGCCTTCCGTGACCAAACTGATGACTTGGGCTTGGAAAATCTGGCCCGCGCCAGCGTATTCCTCCAAGTAGGTCGAAAACCAACCACTCGGACTTGGAGGGATGCCCGCCGCCCCACCGTAATGGATACCAACGACAAGGTTATGGCGGACAGCAGCCTCGAAAATTGGATCATAGTGTCGCTTACCATAAGGCATCAGTGAGCGCACCGGCAACAGTACCTGCACAAATCCGGGATGATCGCCCATGCGTTCAATCTCTTGCACTGCTGTTAGTGGATTCTGACTCGAAACAACCAACGAGGCGCGCAAACGCGGCTCCGGGTCAAGCCAATGTTCGACCTGCCAGTCGTTGGCCGCGGTAGCGAGTGCCGCTGCCAGATATTCATTATGAACGGTTTGCACCCAATACGCGCAGTTCAGGATGCCGTAGTCCGCTTCCCAGAAGTCGAGCGTCTGCTCTCGCAGCAACTCTAAGTCTGATCCCGGCGGTCCATCTTCAGGCTTCGTATCTGGAAGTGCTGATGTCGGTGCGCCCCCTGGGTAGTCCCCCATTTCAGGTCCTCCAAATCCGGAGGTGCTGCAGTACTCAACCCAAAAGTCCGGTAGGTATGGGTAAAGGGTTCCCAACGATGGTACACGATTATGAATGTCACAGTCAATCAATGGAAGATCTGACCGAATAAAACTCGGTTTTGTATCCCACGTCTCCACAGTTTTCTCCTTAAACAGTTGTAGCGTCCTTTATAGGATACACATCTGGAGTGTTTTTGTCAATAGGAAGTTTCGCCGGATTGGTGGTTTGAGTTATTTTCCCACAGGGGCAGCCAGACTGGCAACCTCCTTACACAAGTGCCTCCGGGTATAGAAATTGACAACTTTTGATTCCCTGTGTTATCATGCGTCCTACATCTGTTTGAGGAGGGATGGAAATGACCGAAGTTTTTGAAAAAATGGAAGCGCTGAAAGCACAAGCGGTCGTCTGCACCGATTGCGGATTGGCGGAAACCCGGTTGAACGTTGTCTTCGGTAACGGCGATCCTACCTCCAAACTTGTTATTGTCGCTGAAGGTCCATCGGCGACGGATGAACACACGCTAGTTCCATTTTCGGGCCCGTCAGGAGTTCTGCTCGACGAGGTGCTTCATGCGAACGACTTAGACCGTGATGAAATCTGGATAACGAATGTCCTCAGATGTCGCGCTGCTGTCCGAGAGGGAGGCACCACAAGAAACCGTCCGCCGAAAGCCGGGGAGATTAAGGCGTGCTCAAAATGGCTCGACGGGGAACTGACGTTGATTAGCCCGTCGGTTATTTTATGTATGGGAAGCCCTGCCGCCAATACCCTCATCCACAAAGGTTTTCGCATGACCGAGGAACGAGGTCAATGGTTCACAGATACACTTTATGCCCCATTTGTATTGGCGACCTATAATCCTGCATTCGTATTGAGGCAAGAAGGTGAAACGTATACGCGTGCCCGACAAGTTCTGATTGATGATATTGCTGAGGCGAAGCGTAAACTATCAGAAGCCCCTGAGTCCCCCAAGCTGACGCTATTCTAGATTCGACTAATAATTCAACAATCCCATTTAATGAATAGAGATAGATTATGTTGACTTACAAAGCGATGTACAAGTTACTAGATGAAGGTGTTCATGCGGAAGTGCTTGATTTTCCGGGTGTCATCACTTGTGGTAAAGATATAGAAGAAGCACGACGACTGTTAGCAAGTGCCTTGGTTGATATGGCAGAGACAAACTTATTACATGGCGAGTCCCTTCCACAACCTGATCCAACTTGTACAGATCCGGAGGCGGATTTAGAAGAACCAATTTACCTCTTGCTTCAGTCTACATCTCGTGTGACCTTGGTTCCGCAGGACGCTGTTCCATGAAACGAAGAGACCTTCTCAAACATCTGCGTTGGCATGGATGCCAGTTTGTGCGTGAGGGTGGTGACCATTCGATTTGGGGAAAACCCGACTATGAATCGTCGGACCTCGGTGCCTCGTCATAGGGAGATTCCTGATTACACAGCAAGACGAATCTGTCGGCAACTGGGTATTCCCGTACCGTGAAAGCAATTGCAACTCCGTTTCACAGCTTCTATCTTCAGATCAGCGGGTTCAGGGTTAAACCAATATCCCGCAAGATGCTCTTTTTCACCTTGCAGACCATCGTATACGCTGGGTCATAGACGTTGCCCATATCGTACTCCACACACTGACCGAGTAGGATATGGGGTGCGTTGCCCTCCAAGCCGAGTTCGTTAAGCCAACGAACCATTTCCGTCGTGGCGTGCTGCACACACTGATCCAAGGGGCGTGCATTTCCAGCCGTTAGGATGTAGTCGTCGTTTTCCGCGCGGGGCCAACCGATCTCTTTGCCTTTAATTACGTTGACTGTAAACTGCACGTCAAACGAGATCTCAATCCCGGTTCCGACAATCTCACCGTCACCTTGTACAGCATGTCCATCCCCGATGTGAAACAGCGCACCATCCACAAAGACAGGAAGATAGACGGTAACACCTTCACAAAAACCGCGGTAGTCCATGTTCCCACCGTGTGTTGAAGAGGTCGCTGTGGAGATTGCCTGTTTGCGCGGTGGGGCAACACCAAAACATCCCGCCATCGGCTCTAACGGCAACGTAAGCCTACCGAGGCTTGTTTCCGGTGAGACGAGGGTCGCTGTCCATTTGTCCAGATCGATCTCCCAGTCTCCGCGACCATTCTCCGGCAGATCGGACGCTACATACTGTGCGTCTAGAACGTGCGGGGCAATTACCGTTGAGGTTCTACCCATCTTCCGATTGGGAACTAAGCGATCAAAGTGGACAGCAAGCGTATCCCCCGGTGCTGCACCATTAATATAAAACGGTCCCGTCTGCGGATTACCACCTTCAGTGACCGTCTCTCCGGCGGCATCAACGCCACCGGCGTCAACGGTTGTTGTGATGACAGTATCGCCGCTGTCGATATGGAGCACCGGTTCGTGTGCCCCGATTGCAACGTGGTAAACAGTTGGTTCAAAATTATGTGTTGCCATAAACCCCTCCTCTGTTATCCGTATTTTAACCAGTTATCAAAAAGCGGTTTGATTCGCGGGTTGAGACTTTCAAGGAACGCTGGATCGTTTAACCACTCCTGACTCGTAGGGCTATCCGGGTTGGGCGGTTCGCCTTCGGGCGGTGCAGCCACAAGTGCGTAATGTAGTGTCTGGCGGATTGCCCCTGACCGGTTATATCCTTTGTGGATCAGGCTGGAGTTGTAGAAAACAATATCACCCGCCTTTAGTTGGACAGCCATTTGGTTGGGCATGTCAGTTTTGGGCGAATTCCGTAGGATATGTCGTTCGGTGTCGGTGAATTCCCGTCGGTGGCTGCCCGGGACGATGGTGAGGGTTTCATCATCGTATAACGCGCCATTCAGTTGGACGCCGCCCTTGAGTTTTGCTATCAGTTGTTCGCGAGGCACCTCGCCATCTCTTGTTGAATCCCGATGCCAGTTGATATGATATGGCTTGCGTTCCGGACTGACCAACAGTGTGCACAGATGATAGCGCAACCGCGTCCCAATTAGGCTTTCGATTACGTCCAAAATCTGGGGATGTGCAAGCGATTCGACGAGGGCTGCTTCTCTGATGCTTGGATGAAAGATGTGGTTTACGCCCCAGATGTCATCTTGTTCGCCGTTGACGTAGCGCAAGTATTGATGTGCCTTTTCGACGCGGCATTTGTGCAGGATGGAATCGACAGCGGCGCGATATGTTTCGATATCCGTTTGAGATAATACGTCTCTGCGGATAACATAGCCGTCTTGAAGGAATGATTCTATTTCAGAGTGACTGAGCATATCCCCCTCTTTTATGGTAGATTTTAGAATCACTTAGACACTGTGAATGAGCACGTCAGAAACCTGTTGGCAGGGTTACGGTATACGCTGCACGCCTCCGATGTAAAGGGCAATTTGCCATAGGTAGCGTTTGCGGCTTGGGATCACAATCTAACAGATCGTGTTACAAAAAACTATCTACTTTTAATGTCTACTTATTTTTCTAATTCACCATAGTATGTTAATTTCCGCGAACAATGTGCCGATCTTCGTAACCGCCGCGTGGGAACCGGTCTAGAGGCAGATCAGCGGGGATATAGTGCCAAGCGGTGCTGTAGCGAGGGCGGTTACTGCGATTCTCGTAGGTTCCGTGGAGAAGATTCGATGAGAAGAAGACCACCGTGCCACCGGGCACCTCTACATCGAGGGCTTTCGATTCATCTACTTCGGTCCAACTTCCGTGTGCCCCCTGCCTTCGGTGATGCTCCACAATCTCTTGGGACAGGTGGCTTTTCGGAACCACTCTCAAACAACCATTCTCACGGTCAGCGTCCTGAAGGTAAATACCGCAACTAACAATTCGGTCTGTGTTTGTGCCGAAGTAGTAGTTATCCTGATGCCAGTGCACCGAGGTGCCGCCATTCGGCAGTTTGGGAAAGAATTTGGTGCCGAATACGTCGATGTCGGGACCGACGAGTGTTTGGACTCGGTCAAGGATTGCCGTTTCTTGGGCGAGATCTAGGACCTTCGGCTCAACGACGCATACACCCTGAATTTTGTGTAAGAATCCTGGAATCGGCTTGTGATCTTCGCCGAATTCAAAGGTCCAGTGTGGACCGTCAACTGGGAGGGCGAGGCTGCGCTCAACTAGATCATCGAAGAGATCCTGATAAGCCTTGAGTTTTTCACCGTGGATTAAACTTTCAAAAATCAAATAGCCTTCTTCATGAAATTGCTGCACCTGTTTGTCTGTTAATTGCATTGATAGATTCCCCTATTTTTTTGTGATGTTTGTTCTGACGCAAGATCAAGATTTCCTGAAGATTGTTATTCTTGCGCGGTTCAACGATCGTTGAACCCTACGAAAGTCTTCGGTTTATATCTGCTCATCCCAAGTGGTATGAAGATCTGTGTCCCCTACTATTTCCCCCAAAAAGTCGGATAAGGTTGATTCTCCAATTCCCGTAGCAGAAGCAATCCAAGTTCTCGTGCGTGATAGTCGCCCCACATCGACGATTCGCCACAGGGAATCGCGCTACCTTCAGGAATATGATCCCAACCGTTTGGACGATGGTAGATTGAATGCAGGATTAAGCCCTGATGCTCGTCAGATTCCGAAAGATACGGTTCGGCAAAGAGCGTAGCAGCAACCGTTAATCCCGCCTGATAGTAGCGTTTTCCTGCTGCCTGTTCTCCCTGTTTCTTGAGGTAATTTCCTAGTCGAATCAACCCCTGCGCGGTGATGGCGGCTGCGGAGCTATCCACAGGTTCAACATCGTTGAACGGGTCTGCAGGTTGTTCGAGATAGAATCCAAGTTGAGCTAGCCGTGGTGCCCCGGTGTCCCAATATGGGATGCCGTCTAAGGCTGTGTTCTCAATATAAAAATCGGAGGTTGCTCTGGCGGCTTTCAGTATATGATCGATTGCCCTTGCCTTCCCACCATAGGGGGTAAGATCATCGTCTGCCAGCGTCTCAAAGAACTCCAGTTGCTCGGCATAGCCGGTGATAATCCAAGCGAGTCCTCGCGTCCATGTTGTAAATGGTGAATATCCCTGCTGGCTACTTGCACAGCGGTAATTGCCGTCGTTCATGTTAAAGATCGATTCGTGCGCGACACGCCCACGTATGTCAAACGCATCGCGGCCGTCGCCGTAGTAGACGTTATAGGTTGCGGTTGTCTCGGAGTGGTGCAACAGTCGTTCTAGCAAAGGGATTGGTTGGTCGTTCTCGCCCATCAGTACATGCCCTAAGCTATGTCCCAACGCCAACGCTCGCAACGAGCGGATAGTGTCCGCAAAAAGTGAATGGGGACCATTGAAAGAGGGGATATAGCCTTTCCCATCCTTTGTCTTTGACCAGCGACTCGCCTGCACCGCTGCCGACGCTTTCAACGCAAGCTCGTAGAAATGGAGTTCCCAATCGTTATGCGGGATACGTCCCTCAAGGATCATACGCCTTAAATTACCATAGGTCGAGACGTTGTTGAACCCGTGGTCGTGTACGCCGATATGCGTCAGATGGGGTGCCATCTTTTCGACCGTATTCTTCCGCCCGATTTCGAGGAACTGCTCGTCATCTGTTGCATCGAATTGCAAAAGTGCGGAACCGAATTGGAATCCCTGCGTCCACTCCGTCCACCCTCGCGTGGTATACTGACCGGCAACAGTGAACACCGGCGTTCCTTTTTCAGGGGGCCATGTATCTTCGATTGCCAGAATCTTCTTTCCCGAAAGTTCAAACAGATGCTCAAGTTTCGGTTTGAGTTGTTCGACGGTGATTGAGTCGTTGATCTGCATAGTGATTTTGTGTCCTATAAGAGCGTGTGAGAAGTCCGATGAAAATCTTAACCCGTTTTCACACGTTCTGATACTGAATCGGTATTCCCTCTCTGACGGATGACTTCGTACAGCAGAACGCCCGCGGCGACCGAAACGTTGAGCGATGGGACATGCCCAAACATGGGGAGGTGGATCAGTAGGTCGCATTTCTCCTTAACGAGACGACGAAGTCCCTCTGCCTCATTACCGAGGACAAGGCAAGTCGGCGCTGTCAAATCTGCCTGCGTGTAAGACGTGGGGGCTGTCTGATCCGCGCCAATCACCCAGATGCCAGCGTCCTTGAGGATCTCAATCGTTCGGGCAAGGTTGGTCACTTGAGCGATTGACACATACTCAGAGCTGCCCGCCGAGGCTTTGTGTGCAGCAGTTGTAATGCCGGCGGCTCGATCCTTCGGAAGGATGAGTCCGTCAGCATTGACGGCATCCGCTGTGCGAATAATTGCGCCGAGATTCCGGGGATCCTGCACTTGATCGAGCATAATGAATAGCGGTGGATGATTCGAGCCTTGTGCGTTTGTGATGAGACTTGGAAGATCGATATAACTGGCAGGACTGACAAGGGCGATAACCCCTTGATGTGGAACATCGGTTTCCATCGGATCTAATTCCCGACGTGGTGTAAAATCGCAGCGGATGCCGCTTTTCTCAGCGATGACACGAATTTGCCGGAGGCGCGGGTGGTTGTTTCCTTGTGCGATAAGAATCCGTTCAATTTCACGGTTGCCGCGGCGTAGGAGTTCCAGCACTGAATTTCGACCGACAATTTTATCTTGCACACTGTTCTCCTACGTCCTATTGTTATCCGGTCACAGCGCCTTCGGACGCTGATGACACGAGACGAGCATATTTCGCCATCACCCCACGGGTGTAACGCGGTGCTGGAGGTGTCCATTCGTCGAGTCGCGCTTGGATTTCCTCGTCCGAAAGCTCAACGTCAATCCGAAGTGCTTCGGCGTCTATCACGACAATGTCGCCGTCACGTAGTATCGCAATCGGTCCGCCGTGTGCCGCTTCCGGCGCAATATGACAAATCATGAAGCCGTGCGTGGCACCGGAGAACCTGCCATCTGTCATGAGGGCGACATCTTCACCCAGTCCGGCCCCGACGATTGCGGCAGTAACACCGAGCATTTCTCGCATACCGGGACCCCCAGCGGGACCTTCGTAGCGGATAACAACCACATCGCCCGGCTGGATAGTGCCGTCCTTAATCGCTGCAAAGGTGTCTTCCTCGCGTTCAAAGACACGCGCTGGACCTCTATGGACGGTTCTATCATGGCCGGCTAATTTAATGACACAGCCATCGGGAGCGAGATTGCCTTTGAGTATTGCGAACCCACCGGTTGGTTTAATCGGTTTCGACACAGGGAAGACAACTTCCTGCCCCTCTGTTTCGACAGCACTGGCAGCTGCTTCACCGATAGTCTGTCCCGTTACGGTGAGTTCGTCGGCGTGGAGGCGTCCAGCTTCCATCAGACGTTTGGCAACAAGCTGAATGCCGCCAGCGTCATGCAGATCTGCGGCGACAAAACGTCCGCCGGGCCTGAGGTTTACATAGATTGGTGTCTTTGATCGGATTTCTTCAAAGTCGTCGATTGTCAATGGAATATTGGCTTCGTGTGCAATTGCGAGCAGATGAAGGACGCCATTCGTTGAACCGGCGGTTGTCGCCACCGAGGATATTGCGTTTTCGAGCGAACGTCGGGTGATGATTTGGCTAGGGCGTCGGTCAGCAGCTAGCATTTCCATAACCAACTGACCTGCTTGGAATGCAACATCATCTTTATTTTTATCCACTGCAGGGACGCTGCCACTACCCATTGGTGCCATCCCAAGAATCTCGACAGCGGTTGCCATTGTGTTGGCGGTGTATTGACCACCACAAGCGCCTGGACCGGGGCAGCCTTTGCTGATAAGGTCATCAAGTTCTTCGATAGTGATTTTACCTGCAGCGTGCACCCCCACCGCTTCAAAAACCTCCATAATTGTCACATCTTCGTCCTGAAAACGACCGGGCATAATTGATCCGCCGTAAAGCGTCAGAGAGGGTATGTCTAGACGGGCCAGTGCCATCACTGTGCCGGGCACAGTTTTGTCGCATCCGCAAAGCGTAATAACCGCGTCAAACATATTGCCGCGACAAACCAGTTCGATGGAATCCGCGATCACCTCTCGGCTGATGAGCGATGCCTTCATTCCCTCGGTGCCCATGCTAATTCCATCTGAAATGCTGACTGTATTAAATTCGAGAGGTGTACCACCTGCTGCCCGGATACCTTCCTTCACTTTTGCAGCAAGGCGGCGGAGGTGGTAGTTGCAAGGTCCAATCTCAATCCATGTATTGGCGACCCCCACGATCGGCTTATCCAGATCTTCAGGCTTTAGTCCATCGTCGCCGAACATCAACATGGCGCGTGCTGCTGCTCGATCTGGACCATCAGTAATCACATAGCTTTGACGTTTAAGTTCGTTTTGCATGCTTCCTGCGTCTCCCATTCTTTGCTGTTCTAATCAATTATGCTCAACAAAATTCCCACGATTTTGTCTACATCACAACTAATTGCTCGATTTTTGAAATTCACAATAGCTCTGATACCGAAACTTCGAGATGCCCCCTGTTTTTAGGTCCGCTTGCACCGCACAACCTTCCTCACGAATATGTGTACAAGAATCTTTCGTACACTGCTCTCGGAGCGAATTCATCTCTGGAAAATAGCGGTCCATCAAGCGAGACTCAATGTCCCAAAAGTGCAGCTCGCGAAGCCCCGGCGTATCGGCGATAAAACCGCCCAGGTCCAAGCTATAAAGTTGGGTTGCAACGGTCGTATGTCTGCCGCCCCGTCGCGGGTTCACTTCGTTTGTTTTCAATTTCAAGCCGGGTTGAATGGCATTCAGGAGCGAGGATTTCCCGACGCCCGACAATCCAGAGAGTGCCGAGATCTTACCTTTCAACCGCACTTTCAAATCCTCGATTCCCTCGCCAGTCGTTGCACTCGTGATGATTGTCCGATAACCAATTTTCTCGTAAAGCGCGGTCATCGAATCCACTTCTGAGCGGTCTTCGAGCGTGTCAATTTTATTGAAACAGATAAGTGGCTCAACCCCTGATGCTTCGGCGATAACGAGGAACCTGTCCAGCATTTGCTGCCAGATTGGTGGCTCTTTTACGGAAGAAACGATGACGAGCCTATCAAGATTTGGAATGAGAACAACCCCTTTAGACTGCGTTCCCCTTCGTTTGTATTGACTGTTGCGACGCATGATGGCTGCAATGACGCCATGCTTTTCATCAATCATCTGAACTTTGACTCGGTCGCCCACATAGACCTGCTGATTTTTACTAAACGCATCTCGTTTTCCCCGCAGTGAACATTGATATCGATTCACATCGCACTGCACAATGTAAACACCATTGCTTGCACGCATCACGACACCTTCGGGAAGTCCGACCAATTTTTCGTTGTCGAAGAGGTAGCCTGTCCGTTTTAGAAGTTCTTCGTCCGATATAATTCGCGCAGCTTTGATGGCACTGAGACGTCTGACACGATTTTTGACAAGCATTTTCTCTGATTTGAGCAGCAATGTGACAACGACCGGTTTGTCCTTATCGTTGTCAAGGGCATTCTCCGCATCCCGAATCGCTGGATTCATATCAAGATAAACCTTGGGATAGATGATGCGCTCCCGCCAATCAAAAGCCGAGTAGTCACCTTCGACAATTTTTTGCGCTTCGGTTAAAGTTGTGCCTGCGTAAACGGACATTGCCATAGTTTTCAATGACCTCTGCAGGTTTGCGTGGGTCAGTTATGAGGTGTTGGATCTCAGGGGGAGGTTGAGGGAGGCATTTCAACCCATTTTTTTATCGATTCCCGTTCAACCTAACCGACGCGCCAAATTCCCTTCACATCCGCCTCACGCGAAATAGGGGCTGATCAAACTCAACAGTCGTTGTATCTTCAACGAGGATTTCAAGAATCTCGCAGGGAAAATCTGGCTTGACATCGTTGAAAATTTTCATCGCTTCAATCAAGCACAAAGTATCGTCTTCTGATACAACGCTTCCAACTTCCACATAAGGCGCAGCTTCCGGCGATTGAGAGGCATAAAACAGTCCCACCATCGGTGACCGTACGAGTTCTCCCACTTCTGGTGACAGTTGTGCCGCAGGAGACTCGACTTGTTCCGCGCTTGGTAAGGGCAACGTGTCGTTCGGCTGCGAAAACGCGACAGGTACAGGTTCACTGCCTCGCCGGACCTTCAAAGTAATACCATCCTCGCGCAGAAGGACCTCTGTCAAATCTCGCTCTTCCATGATGTCGCAGACTTGTTGCAGGAGTTCTGTAGCGGATGGTGATTTTTCTCTCGGCATAGATTAAACCCTCTCTACATATGTTCCTGTACGGGTATCAACCTTGATTGTCGTACCATTTTCAACAAATAGGGGCACTTGGACTACCCCACCTGTTTCGAGCGTTGCTGGCTTTGACCCGCCACTGGCGGTATCGCCGCGTAAGCCGGGATCTGTATCAACAATTTTAAGTTCCACAAATGTTGGTAATTCGATTGCTACTGGGATATCTTGATCGACTTTGACCCGGATCGTCTCTCCTTCTTTGAGAAACTTCATTCCATCGTTCAGAAGGTTTTCCGGTAGTTGGTGTTGTTCAAAGGTTTCGTTATCCATGAAGTACAACAGTGTGCCATCATTATACATATATTGCATATCACGTTCTTCAAGGCGAACGGTTTCGATTGTGTCTTTTGAGCGGAATGTCCGATCGATAACTGCTCCGTCGGTGACCCGCTTGAGTTTTGTGCGAGCAAACGCACCCCCTTTGCCGGGCTTAACGTGTTGACAATCGGCGATAGTATACATAATGTTATCGAGTCGGATAACTAAACCATTTCGTAAGTCATTGAGTGCTGCCATAAAATTCTCCTTTTCGGTCTTTCAAAAGAATGAGTTTCTAAAGTTTCTCTCATCTGCTTTTCCTCGATCCTATCAATCTGCCTGCTGCAAAACCTGAATCATCGCGTCCAACGCCAAATCATAGCCATGCGCCCCAAATCCACAAATCACCCCGACAGCAATGGGGGAAATGTAGGAATGCTGGCGAAAAGACTCACGGGTGTGCACGTTGGAGAGATGGATCTCAATTACTGGGAGATTAATAGCGGACAAAGCATCCCGGATCGCAACACTCGTATGCGTATAAGCCGCAGGATTGATGATAACGCCATCCGCCCAGTCGATATTGTCCCCAATGAAGGAGACGATTGCACCTTCGGAATTAGCCTGAAAGACCTTGAGATCAACGCTCCGTTTTGAAGCAATTTCGCACAGATGCGAATTGATGTCGTCCAGCGTCTGACTGCCATAAATTTCGGGCTGTCGTCTTCCCAAGAGTTGGAGATTGGGTCCGTGAATCAGTAAGATGTTCATATCATTAATTCTTTTTTACAACCGCTCGCCCCGAATGAAGACTCTGCTGAAATATCTCTACGATTTTATCTGTGACCGCTTTAATTGATAACCCTGTGGTTGAGATCTGGTGATCGGCACGGGCGTAAAAAGGGCGACGTTCTATAAGCATTTGCTCAATCTTGCTCAATGGATTGGGGTCTTGCAGCAACGGTCGGTGCGTTTCACTCCCAACACGTCGCCAAATCTCCTTTGAGGTTGCTGTCAAACAGAAGACAACACCTGTACGCTTGAGCATATCCAAATTTGATTCTCGCAGGACAATCCCACCGCCTGTTGAGATCACATGGCCCTCTAAATTCGCTGCCTTACAAACCGCTGCGCTCTCTAAATCCCTAAAGTGTGCTTCGCCATACCGGGCGAAGATGTCAGGGATGTCCATTCCGCTGTCTTCTGTGATTATATCGTCTGTATCAATCATCGGCATCTCTAGCCGATCGGCGAGTCTTTTCCCCACTGAGGTCTTGCCTGTTCCCATGAAACCAACCAAGACAATATTTCTCACAAATTTCCCCCACCCCGTAAGGGTATTAGTATACACCTGTTGCGGACAATTGTAAAGCAATTCTTTGCCCGGTATGGCAAGCTAAATGGACGTTACTTAGATTGGCAATTTAGCTTTAGAGGAGCCATTTTTCGGGCGTATTACATCGACTCGAAGAAATCCGCTAGGTCTTTGCCGTGTGTCCTCGCGTTGACCTGTTTATCGAGTTTGATAATCTTGCCCTCTTTGTCGATGACAACCGTTATGCGACTGCTCAAACCGTCCGATTTGTCTGTCGCACCAAAGAGCAAACTGATATGGCGTCCTGTGTCCACCAGCAATGGAAAGTTAAGATTGTTTTCTTCAGCAAACTTCTTGTGAGACGCTGCATCTTGTACGCTAATTGCGAAGACTTGGGTATCGTGTTCGGCAAATGTACTCGACTCATCCCGGAGCGAGCATACCTCTGCCGTTCAGCCGCCGGTGAAGTCTTTGGGATAGAACGCTAACACAACGTTCTTTTTCCCCTCGAAGCTGCTGAGTTGATGGGTATTGCCGTCCTGATCAGAAGCGATAAGGTCTGGTGCAGGCTGCCCGACCTGAATTGGCCCCGGAATGCTTTCATTGATTAGTTTGACGAGATCTTCTCCATGCGTTTGCGTGTTCACGTTTCGATCTATTGCACGAATATATCCTGCTTTGTCAATAACGAAGGTCGATCGATTAGAAGCCTGAAACCTTTCCATAATGCCGCTATAGACCTTGCTGACCTCGAATTTCGTATCGGCGAGCAGAGGAAACCCAAACTTCTCCTCTTCTTGGAATTTTTTATGAGAGGCTTCATCATCGACGCTAACCCCTAAAAGGACCGTATCCGTCCCCTGAATTTGGCTCAACTCGTCCCGGAGCGAGCGGAGTTCTGTCGTTCAGCCGCCGGTGAAGTCCTTGGGATAAAATGCCAAGACGACATTCTTTTTCCCTAGATAATCGCGTAGGTTATGGACGGCTCCGTTTCCGTCATTGAGTGTGAAATCCGGTGCTGCCATACCAACTTTCAGATCTTTGAATGTTTCCATCTGTTTCTCCTTCGCACTTATTGCGCTGATAATTACGAATGCGTGACATTGTGCCCCTCCTCTAAAGTAGATCGGTGGATTTGCCAACTACACATATTCGCTTTCACGTTTTGCCCGCGAGTCAACTATCCACATATTTATGCCTTAGACCATCAGTCCGCTGTCCATGTGAACACGACTTTGCCACTTCGAGAGTGGTCAGCAATTTGATAGGCTTCTACACCATCCGCGATCGTAAACTGATGCGTCACGATTGGTGCAAATGAAAGGTTCCGCCGATCTAGGAAGCTAATCAGGTCATAGGACTGCTGAAGCGGTAAGACATAAGATCCCATCAACGTCAATTCTCGATTGATAATCTCTGTTGGATTAATCACACGTTCGTTGTTGCCGATGCCGACAAAAGCGGCTTTCCCACCGCGCCGCAGACACTTCACTGCGTTCATGCGCCCCGATGGACTGCCCGATGCTTCAAACGCAAGGTCGCATCCATCCGCTCCAGCAATTTCACGAATCACATCAAGTGGCTCTTCCTTTTGGGCATTAATCGCGATGTCTGCGCCAATCCGTTCTGCCAATCTGATACGTTCATCGATGACATCCACGCCAATTACATAGCCGCCCATCGCTTTCGCGAGCAGGACACCGCTCAATCCGACGGGACCCAGCCCAAAAACTGCAAGCGTCGTATTTCCCGACACATCGAGTTTACACATGGCAGAATAGGCAGTTCCACCGGCACAGGCGATAAATGCGCCATCGGTGAAACTGACGGATTGAGGCATGACCACACAGTTGCGTTCATCGGTGAGGACAAAATCGGCGTGTGAACCGTCAATGGGACCGCCGTACCCTCTGCTCTCGGAGCACCACTGAAAATA
This sequence comes from Candidatus Poribacteria bacterium, assembly GCA_021295755.1. Classification (NCBI taxonomy): domain Bacteria; phylum Candidatus Poribacteria; species Candidatus Poribacteria bacterium. The sequence continues at coordinate 30,802 of JAGWBT010000033.1, read as the reverse complement.
CCCCGCCGCACACTGTTTACAATGCCCACAACTGCGGTAGTGGTTGATACAAACACTATCGCCAACTTTGATACGATTTACGCCTTCACCAACTGCCTCAACAATACCGCTCGGTTCATGACCGGGAATGCGATTTTCACGTCCTTGGAGCAGATCGGGACTAAGGCGGTAGATGTGCAAGTCGCTCCCACAGATGCCGGTTGCCATCATACGAACAAGGACTTCCCCAAAACCCGGCTCAGGATCGGGAAAATCCTTGACGGTCGCTCGTCGATCTCCTAAAAAAATGACACCTTTCATTTATAGCTCACCTTCTTCGCTTAGGGTGTTCATCGCCCTCTACTTCAACCTTGTCAACACGTCAAAAAAGGTCGGGAAAGTCTTGTTTACGCACGCCGGATCTTTAATCCAAATCCCCGGCACTTTCAAGCCAATCAACGAAAAACTCATTGCAACCCGGTGGTCTTTATATGTTTCAATCTCCGCGGGCGTAATTTGGGCGGGTGATATCTCAACGCCATCTTGACGCTCAACGACAGGGACACCAAGTTTTCGGAGTTCCGTGACCATGGCATGTATGCGATCTGTTTCTTGATGGCGTGTATGTTCGATATTCCGAATGGTCACCGGGCTCTCCGCAAAGGGAGCAATCGCGGCGAGAGTCAACGATGTATCGGAGATCGCTTTCATATCCAGATCGATTCCTTTGAGCCGATCTGGTCCAATAACTTCTATATCAGCACCGAAACGTTTCACTTGGCAGCCCATCTGTTCTAGGACATTGACAAACTGGACATCGCCTTGTGCGGAGTCCATACTAAGGTTGGTCACTCGGACGCGACCACCGGTGATCGCAGCCGCAGCGAAGAAATAGGAGGCGTTGGAAGCATCTGGCTCGATGGCGTATTCACGGGGTTGATAGCGCTGCCCGCCTTCAATATAAAAGAATTTGTAATTATCGTGAGCCACGTCCACGCCGAACCCCTTCATTACTGAGGTGGTAATATCGATGTAGGGTGTTTTCATCTCTCCCACGACCTCAATCCCCATCCCTTTTTCGCCGTAGGGGGCAACGAGCATCAGCGAAGTCAAGAACTGACTGCTCTTGCTGGCATCAAGGCAAGTTTTCCCACCCTTGAGTCCGTTTGCACGAACAATCAACGGTAGAAAGTCGTTATCGAATTTTGAACGAACATCAACGTCGAGTTGCTTGAGCGCATCAAGCAGATCTGAAATGGGACGACTCCGACGCATCGGCGCATCGCCGTCGATGGTAAATTCGCCCTTACCGAGCGCAAGGTAGCTGACAAGCGAGCGTGCTGCCGTGCCTGCATTGCCGATATAAAGTTCGGCGTGATCGACGGGGATCTTTCCGCCGTTTCCAACTACTTCAAATGTACATCCCTTCTCGTTTGCCTCAATCTGAACGCCGAGTCGCCGCAACGCCTGACACATATAGTGGGTGTCATCGCTGAAAAGAGCACCTGTCAGTCGGGAACGTCCTTCAGCGAGCGCAGCGACAAGCAATGCCCGATTCGTGTAGCTCTTTGAACCGGGCACTGTGACTGTTGTGTTGATTGGTTTCTGGAGGGGTTGGATCTCGATCATCGAGGGATTTTCTCTATTTTGGGATTAAATAAATCTAAGTTGCTAGGTAGCCCGTAGGTCGAGATTCATATCTCAACAAAACACTAGACTATCACGCTATGTGCTAGGTATTTTCGATTTTGGAAAATCGACCTACAATAGGGCTTGCGTTAAATTAGTCCATGTTTAGTCAGCAGATCCCGTAGCTCACCTCTCGCTGCGTCAGCCACCGGCAGGAGGGGACTGGTGGTATAGTGGCTGCAAACGCCGAGCAGTTCCATGCAGGCTTTCAGACAACTGATTGCTGCGCCGTAGCCGTAGAGTTTGCTCAGTTCAAGGATCTGTTTCTGCAGGCGATGCACTTCATCAATCTGCTGTGCCTTCGCGGCATCATACAGCTGAACAGAAGTTTTCGGATTGACATTGGAGATTGAAATAACGGCTCCTGCTGCCCCGAACAAGATTGCTCCACCCGCTAAGGTATAAGAACCGAGCATGATTGAGAAATCCTCATTGTCTTCAAGGTAGGCAAGCATTTTGAGGAAGTTAGTCCAATCCCCTGAGCTATCCTTAATTCCGACGATGTTTTCCACACTCTCCGCTAAATCACGGACAACTTCCGGCGGGATTGCTGTCTTCACCATCACCGGGATATTGTAGATAACCACCGGCAGATCCGTGCTTTGAGCGATGGTCTTGTAGAAATCGACGATGTCAGCGTTGCTGATTGATGGGTAGTAGTAGGGTGGCGTCGCCGCAACAGCATCAATCTTAAATTCCTGTGCGATTTCAATATTTTGGACGACCCGCTGGGTGCTTGAATCCATCACACCGCAGATAATCGGGACGCGCCCACCGACCGTATTGGCAGCGATTTCGATTGCGCGTTGACGTTCCGCGTTTGTCAGCGTTGTGAATTCTCCTGAAGTGCCAAGCAGATAGATGCCGTGCACACCGTTATCGATTAAACGGTTGAGATGTCTTACAAATCCCAACTCATCAATCCGCTCTTTTTCGTCCAAAGGCGTTATCGTTGGTGTCAGAATGCCTTCAAATCTTCCCTTCATAGTCTTTATTCTCCTTGATTGTCCACTGTATCAATGGTACTTCTTGAGCGGTTGAATCGCTTCCTGTACCTGTGCTGAAATTTCCGATGGAACACGCGGGTTAAATGGGCCGCCGGTGCCGCCTACAATATCACTAAAGCCGCTGAGATTCATCGCTTCTATCACAGCAGAATAGTTATAGAGGCGCTCATTCATAAAACGGATCTCTTCAAGACCAAAGACGTCCGCCTCAATTTGATGGGAGGTTTCGTAATCACCGCGACGTTGGGCATTGTTGATCTCATCGGAGGCACGTGCGCATAGGACAGCGATTCCGGATGTATGTCCTTTCGTGCCGAGTTCCGCCGGGCGTGTGCATCGATCGCCGATACCCCAAACTACAAGTCCACTGTCTCCCACACCATCAATGATTGATTCTACGTCTTCTACACCTGTGCCAATCTTCACACCGATAAAATGTGGTGAATCATTGACTAGACGGATCATTGCATCAAGTTCTTTTTTCTGGCGGAAGTAGTAGAGGAATCGTGCATCGCAGGATTCGCCGTACTGTTCACCAAACTTCATGTACTGTTCATATACACCTTTGGGATTTGAGATTCCTGTTAAAGGCATTATCAGGTATACATCGGGTGGACGCTGCAGGTTAGACTGCGCTTCGATGAGTTTCCCTGCGTCCCCGATTGGGTTCGGCACAATACCTGACATCAGAACCCCATCACCCGCCATCTCGCGGCCTGTGGCATCCATTATACGTGTTTGGTCCTCCAAGCTGACGTGATGGATGAGGCTCGTTCCAGCGATTGCAATCACGCGCTTCCGATCGCCTTCTAGGTAGTTGTTCTGCATCAGGTAGCTGATATTTTTTGCGTGTCCTGCGTAATCAATTTCGCCATCTTTGAAGGGGATGATTGGAATGGCAGTCACAGAATCTAAAGCATCTAAAAGGGTTGGTGTATCAATGGACATAGATGTTCTCCCGTTAATCTAAATTCGGAATGATACTTTTTGGCTGACCAAAAATTTTATTGATGAGGTAAGTTTAGCAGAATTTTCGTGCGATGTCAATGAGAGAAGTAAAGGCTCAACATTTCCCTTGCAAAAGCAGATTAATTGTGCTACACTTAAATAAGTTTAACGACATTGGCGTGCATGAAAAATTTTCCCTTTTAATCTGATCCCGTGAGGTTAGGAAAGGGCATCAACATGATTGACGGCTATCCTCATATCTCAAAAACTATTGAATTGTTAAGTGCCTCCCTCTTCGTGTAGGGGAGGCTTTTTTTATGCCCGGATTTGGTTGCTGATGAATGCACAAGCTGTATTAGACTTTATTGAGGAGATTGGCGTTCTCAAGAACCTGCCACGCACCGGCTGGCGTTTTCGCGGTATCAAAGATGCTGAGAGTATCGCGGATCACTGCTATCGGGTGTCGCTTTTGTCGATGATTCTAGCGGATGTGTTGACTGAGCAGAAGGTTCCGTTGGACGTGGAAAAGGTGATGCGTCTTGCGTTATTGCACGAGGTCGCTGAAGCGCGAATTGGGGATTTGCCGTTTCCGGCACTTAAATATATTCCCGAAGAAGTCAAGAAAGCAGGCGAACGGACCGCCGTTGAATCAATGTTTGAACACTTTGGTCCCCTTCAAAAAAAATATATACAACTTTGGGATGAGTTTGAAAACGGAACATCTATTGAAGGGAAGTTGGTGCGAGCTGCGGATAAACTTGAGTTGATGATTCAGGTTTTGGAATACGAAAAGGTTGGCTATCGATCGCTGGACAAATTTTGGACAAATCCTTGGAATTTTCGGAGTTTTGACGATTCTCCCTTGATACGGGAGATTATTGACCTCTTGTATCAGCGGCGGGAAGATCTGACTTGAGAAGGGTTGGTGTGAGGGAAGATTATGCAAATGCGTGAAAAGACACAAGTGATGACGGCGGAGGACATTCGGCGAGCGGTAGTCCGAATATCGCATGAGATTTTGGAGCGGAGTCACCAAGAAATTGCGGATCTAGCGGTCATTGGCGTTAAAAGTCGAGGGGATCACTTGGCACGTCGAATCGCTGAACATCTGGAGCGAACCGAGGGGGTTCAGGTTCCGGTTGGTGTCGTTGATGTGCGGCTTTATCGAGATGATGTGAACCTATATGATGAAACGATTAAAGTGAATCGCACAGAGATCCCGTTTGATCCGACAGGGAAGCGTGTTATCTTGGTTGATGAGGTGCTTTACACCGGACGCACCGTCCGCGCTGCCATGGACGCAGTTATGGATTTTGGACGACCCGCAGCAATTCAGTTGGCGGTCCTCATTGACCGGGGTCATCGTGAACTCCCGATTGCAGCGGACTACATCGGCAAGAATATCCCGACTTCACGTAAAGAGATTGTTCGGGTTCAGTTGGTCGAAGAGGATGGGGTTGACCGGGCGGTAATCTACGAGGAGGACGACTCATGAGTCGGATACTCATCCGTAACGGTCGAATTATTGACCCTGCCAACCGGATTGACACCACTGGCGATCTCCTGATTCGTGATGGGAAAATCGATCGAATCGCTGACCGTATTGAAGTTGAAGCTTCTCAAACTGTTGATGCAACGGGACTAATTGTTGCGCCGGGCTTGATTGATATGCACGTTCACCTCCGGGAACCCGGCTTTGAGCATAAGGAGACAATCGCATCAGGCACCCGCGCGGCGGCGGCTGGTGGATTTACTTCCGTTGCGTGTATGGCGAATACCGATCCAGTGGCGGACTCGCCTGACGTTATCGAATTGATACGGTCGCAAGCGAAGAAGGTTGGTGCGACGAATGTTTTTCCAATCGGTAGTATCACAAAAAATCTTGATGGCAAGGTGTTAACCGATGCATCGGCACTGTTAGGAGCCGGTGCCATTGGGCTATCGGACGATGGCAAAACAGTCATGGACGCTGGGTTGATGGGCGATGTGTTGGCGTTAAGTGCAAAACACAACTTCCCCGTGATGGTTCACTGTCAAGAGCATAACCTCGACGTAGGGGCGGTTATGAATCTCGGTGAAACGTCGCGTCGGTTGAACCTAATCGGAAGCCCCAACGCTGCGGAAGATATAATCGTTGCCCGCGACATCATGCTTGCTGAACTGACCGGCGGGCACCTCCATGTCCTCCATGTCAGCACAGCAGGATCCGTTGACCTTGTCCGTTGGGGTAAACGCAGAGGGGTCAATGTCACTGCCGAAGCGATGCCGCATCACTTTACGCTTACTGACGCAGCAGTGGAAGAACATGGTACGGATGCCAAGATGCACCCACCCTTGCGCACGCAGACTGACGTTGATGCTGTCATTGAAGGGATCAAGGATGGGACGCTCGATGCGATTGCGACAGACCACGCGCCACATACCCCGTTTGAAAAGGCGCAGGGTATGCTTGAAGCCCCGCCGGGTATCATCGGATCAGAGACCTGCGTGCCGCTTGTGTTTGACCGGCTTATCCACACTGGGCAACTCACGCTATCGGACGCAATAGCGAAGATGACCTGTGTTCCGGCGAAGATTCTGCAGATTGATCGTGGGACACTCTCCATCGGTGCAGCGGCTGACGTGACGTTAATAGATCCGGAGAAGGTTGCAACAGTAGATGTAACACAGTCTCCCTCCAAAAGCCGCAATACACCCTTTGACGGTTGGGAATTGAAAGGATGGGCTGTGATGACGATCCGGGACGGTGTTGTAACCTGAAGCGTGAAACGTGAAACGTAATGCGTAAGAAAAACAAAATTAATAGGACCTACGCAGTTGGTTCATAGGTCCCCCTGATAAGGGGGATTTAGGGGGTTAAAAAAAATCTCGCGCCGCGTGCTGAATTTGCGTAAGTCCTGATTAAGTCATTTCTAAACGGGGTGGGGTATGGCTCAGGATGAGCGCTTCAAGGATTTACCTGCGATAGAGACCGAAAGATTGCTTTTAAGAACGTTGAAAATGGAGGATGCCGAAGATATATTTGAATGGGTTTCAGATCCGCAGGTGACAACGTACCTCTTCTGGCGGGCGCACCAATCGATAGAAGACAGTAGAGACTTTATTGCATGGGTAACAACCGATGATTTTGCGTGTTGGGGAGTTGTCCTGCCCGAAAATGGTAAGGTCATCGGAAACTGCTTTTTGCACAACGTGAACTTTGAGCACAAAAGGGCAGAAATCGCCTTCAATATTGGTCGGCAGTATTGGGGGAAGGGTTATGCAACTGAGACCGCTCAGGCGATCATCCAATTCGGTTTTGAACGTTGGCAGCTCAATCGGATTGAGGGGACTTGCATGGTTGAGAACTGTGCCTCCGCTCGCGTGATGGAGAAGGTTGGCATGACCCTTGAGGGTATCATGCGCAAATATGTCTGCGTTAGAGGGCAGTTTCACGATATGAAATTGTACTCGATTTTGAGGGAGGAAATTTAAGCACTCATGGCAGATGAGAGGTATATCCTAGATAGCAACACCGTTTATTCTCTGAAGGGGTGATGGGACTCATGGAAAAACGACGAACACAGCAATGGCTCCAAGAGATCTATAGGCACCCAAAGCGATATGAAGGCAAGGTAGTTATCATTCTGAACGACACCCAGATTGTAGGCGTAGCCGAAGACTTTACAGAGGCAAAGCGCAAACGAGAACAGTTAGCTGCTTCCTCTCCACCAATCCATGACGGAAAGATGACGCTTTTTCTCGTTCCTCGGGGGGTCAAGCAGGTGCGGATTCGCACGTTGCGCCTACGAAGTTTAAGAGAAGATCTGTGGGAACCTGTATATCTTGTGAATTTGCAAACGAATCACGGAGAGATTCAAAACTGTGAAATGTTGATTGACTCTGGAGCAGACATCAGTCTAATTCCGTTCCATACAGGTAGATCGCTTGGTCTATCTCGTAGTGATGAGGAAATATTATCGTTTGCGCAAGGTATAGGTGGGGGAGTTAGCTATTTGCTACGGAGAATTGATATAGTGATTGACGGGCATCCTGTCAGTGCGATGGTTGCTTGGTGTCAAGACGAGGACATTGAGGACATGATTGTAGGCAGACAAGATGTGTTTGATGCTTTTCATATTGAGTTTAGGCAGAGTGAGAGACGAATAATTTTCAAACCTGTTGAGAGTAAGGACGGCTAACCAATGAAAGCAATTCTCGCATTGGCGGATGGAACAACTTTTGAAGGCGAACATTTCGGCGCAACCGGGGAAACTTCCGGTGAGGTGGTTTTTAACACCAGCATGACCGGCTACCAAGAGATTCTCACCGATCCATCCTACAAGGGGCAGATCGTCACGATGACCTACCCGTTGATCGGCAATTATGGCTGCAACGAAATTGATGTCGAATCAATTCGACCGCAAGCCGAAGGATTTGTTGTGCGTGAATATAGTGCATACGAAAGCAATTGGCGTTCACAGTCCAACCTCGGTAGCTACCTTGAAGAAAATGAGATTATCGGCATCCACGGTATCGATACACGCGCATTGACCAAGCGACTCAGAGTACATGGTGTCATGGATGGCGTACTCTCGACGGAAGACCTTAATCTTCAAAGTTTAGTTGCCAAAGCACAGGCGTGGCACGGACTCGTCGGGATGGATATGGTTCAGTACGTGACATGTCCCAATCCGTACTTATGGGAGACGCACGATCCCGAATCAAGCACCCTCCCTGATTTGACTTCTACTGCCAATGATAAAAATTCCCAACTCACAATTGACTTTGACACAACAGAGATTGAGGCACCGTCAACCCCCCAATTCCGCGTCATTGCGGTGGACTTCGGGGTCAAATATAATATCTTACGCCAACTTACTCAACACGGTTGTCAGGTGCAAGTAGTTCCGGCACACACTTCCGCAGAAGAGATTCTCGACGCAGATCCAGATGGTATCTTCTTATCCAACGGTCCCGGCGATCCGGAGCCGATTGAATACGGTATCAAGACAATTCAACAATTGATTGGAACGAAGCCGACCTTTGGTATCTGTTTGGGGCATCAATTGCTGGGACTTGCATTCGGCGGAAAGAGCTTCAAACTCAAATTCGGACATCGCGGTGCAAATCAACCAGTAAAACGATTTGACACAGATCAGGTCGAAATTACTTCACAAAATCACGGTTTTTGTGTGGACATTGACTCACTACCAAACAATGTAAAGGTGACGCATATTAATCTGAACGATCAAACCCTTGAAGGGATGGAACACAGTGAATATCCAATCTTCTCTGTGCAGTACCATCCGGAAGCGTCTCCCGGTCCCCATGACGCAAATTATCTTTTTAAGAGGTTTACAGATCTGATGCAGGAACATAAAAAGTAAGGATACGATGAGGTAGATCACCATGCCAAAGCGAACTGACATCAAAAAGATCCTAATTATCGGCTCCGGCCCGATTATTATCGGTCAAGCCTGTGAGTTTGACTATTCGGGCACTCAGGCGTGTAAATCCTTGAAGGAGGAAGGGTATGAGGTTGTCCTTGTCAACAGTAATCCGGCAACGATTATGACGGACACGGAGCTTGCAGACCGAACCTATGTTGAACCGATTAGCGCAGATATCGCCGAACGAATTATTGCTCAAGAGCGCCCCCAAGCCTTACTCCCAACTTTGGGTGGACAGACAGGACTGAATGTCTCTGTTGAACTTGCTGAATCGGGTGTGTTGGATAAGTACGGGGTCGAGTTGATTGGTGCGAAACTTCCCGCCATCCAGAAAGCGGAGGATCGTGATCTATTCAAAAGGGCAATGCAGCACATCGGCTTGGCGGTGCCAAAAAGTGGCATAGCTCATACGTATGACGAGGCGATTACCGTCGTTGAGGAGATCGGTTACCCAGCAATTATTCGACCTGCGTTTACGCTCGGCGGTACAGGCGGCGGTATTGCTTACAATATCGAAGAGTTTCGGGATATGGTCGAGTACGGATTGGGGTTGAGTCCAGTCAACGAGGTGTTAATCGAAGAGTCGGTAATCGGTTGGAAAGAATTCGAACTTGAGGTCATGCGGGATGGAACGGATAACGTCGTGATTATCTGTTCTATTGAGAATTTCGATGCGATGGGAGTTCACACAGGCGATAGCATTACGGTTGCACCTGCCCAAACCTTAACGGACAAAGAGTATCAACAGATGCGGAATGCGGCGATTAAGATCATTCGTGAAATTGGGGTGGACACCGGTGGCTCAAATATCCAGTTTGCGGTCGATCCAGATACAGGGAAACAGGTTGTGATTGAAATGAACCCGCGGGTTTCTCGGAGTTCTGCGCTCGCCTCGAAAGCAACTGGATTTCCGATAGCGAAGATCGCAGCCAAGTTAGCTGTCGGTTATACGCTTGACGAGTTACCCAACGATATTACGCGCAAAACCCCTGCGTCGTTTGAGCCGACCATTGATTACGTCGTGACAAAGATTCCGCGTTGGGCGTTTGAGAAATTCGCTGGCACCGATGAGACATTGACGACGATGATGAAGTCCGTGGGTGAAGCGATGGCAATCGGACGGACGTTCAAGGAATCATTGCAGAAAGGGTTGAGATCGTTGGAAAACGGTTGGGCGGGACTTGACAGCCAACCCCTGCAGAAATTGCCGGTCTCAGAACTTCCACAGAAGTTGACCATCCCCAATATGGAGCGCATCCTTTATATCAAACAGGCTTTCCAAGGCGGAATGAGTATCGATCAGATTCACGGATATACACACATCGATCCATTTTTCCTGTATAATATAAAGGAGATTATCGATTTCGAGGAAGAAATTCGGAGAGCCGGAAGCGAGAGCAATCTGGACGCTCTGCCTGATTCGTCCGTTTTCCTGCTTCGCAAAGCAAAGCAGTATGGATTCTCGGACCGGCAGATAGGGGAACTTTGGAACGCCTCTGAAGCAAGCATCCGAGGGCTGCGGAAAGAGCACGGGATTGAAGCCACGTTTAAGACGGTGGATACCTGTGCTGCGGAGTTTGAAGCGGAGACGCCTTACTACTATTCTACCTATGGCATGGAGGATGAGGTCAGACCCAGCCAGAAAAAGAAGATCTTAATTTTGGGAAGTGGTCCGAACCGAATAGGTCAAGGGATTGAGTTCGATTATTGTTGCGTTCACGCGGCGCTCGCACTTAAAGAGGATAACTATGAGACCATTATGGTCAACAGCAATCCCGAAACCGTGAGCACGGATTACGACACCTCGGATCGACTCTACTTTGAACCGCTCACGCACGAAAATGTGTTAAACATCGTTGATCGGGAAAAGCCGGATGGGGTTATCGTGCAGCTTGGCGGGCAAACACCCTTGAATCTTGCGCTCGGGCTCCAGAAAGCGGGTGTTCCGATTATCGGGACAAGCCCAGAGGATATTGCGCGATCTGAAGATCGGAAGCAGTTCACAGAGTTGCTTGATGGACTTGGCTTGAAGCAGCCCCCAAATGGTACGGCAACTTCAGTCAAAGAAGCCACGCCAATCGCCGCAGCGCTTGGATATCCGGTGATGGTGCGTCCTTCGTATGTTTTGGGGGGACGGGCGATGCAGATTGTCTATGATCAAGATGCACTGGAAGCATATATGGATTCGGCGGTCGCAGCCTCACCCGAACATCCTGTGCTAATTGACAAGTATTTGGAAGATGCAATCGAAGTTGATGTTGATGCGATTTCCGACGGGAACCTCACCGTTGTCGGCGGTATCATGGAACATATCGAAGAAGCAGGGATCCACTCTGGAGATAGCGACTGTGTGTTACCGCCTTACACCCTTGTTGAAGAGCAGATCAATACGCTCAAAGAGTATACTGACGCGCTTGCAAAGGCACTCAACGTGCGCGGGTTGATGAATATACAGTATGCGATAAAAAACGATGAGATTTATGTGTTAGAGGTCAACCCCCGTGCGTCGCGGACCGTGCCGTTTGTAAGCAAGACCATTGGGGTGCCGTTAGCAAAACTCGCCGCCCGCATCATGGCGGGAAGGACTCTTGAAGAACTTGGATTTACGAACGAGATCGAGCCGGATTATTTTTCAGTAAAGGCACCTGTGTTTCCGTTCAACCGTTTTCCGGGGGCAAATTCCCAACTCGGTCCTGAGATGAAATCGACAGGCGAGGTGATGGGGATTGATGCAGACCTGAGCATTGCTTTTGCCAAAGCGCAACAGGCGGTCGGCTATGGATTACCTCTCGACGGTCATGCGTTCATCAGCGTGAAAAATAAGGATAAGCGTGCCATCATCTTCATCGCTAAAAAGCTAGTTGATCTGGGATTTCAACTGATTGCTACGCACGGCACAGCGAAGGTACTTCGTCGCAACGGCATGGAAGTGACACTGGTTCATAGTATCGGCAAAGGGCGCCCGACCATCCACGATTATGTTAAAAACAACGCTGTCGATCTCATTATCAACACGCCTACCGGCTATGCACATCGTCCGAACGAGGAATTAATTCGGCAAATGGCAATTGATTACGGGATTACCCTATTTTCTACAATCGCAGGTGCGTCAGCGGCAATCAATGGTATTGAGGCGCTCCGTCGTGGCGAGATTACTGTGACTCCGCTGCAAGATTATTATTGAACGTGAAGGGTAAAGCATAAAGCATGAAGAAATAGAAGAAGATAATTCTTGGGAAATTTTACAGCATGTCCTTAGCTCTAGCAATATAACATGGCATACTACATATTGATAGGAAGGAGATAAAAATGGCAACGAATCAGGTTGAAAGAAACACACGTCTGGTGCGTGCACTTGATGAGATTTTGGATAGTTTAGCGTTTGATGTCGCTCACCCAATAAAGGTCTTAAAGTTGGCGGAAGGGAAAGAGGTTGTTGTAGTGCAATCAAATGCGTTCACAATTTCGCGTATCTACACCTCCGGTCGCCCCGATGGCAAGAGACCCCATGGGCGGGAGTCCTACTATGAATACTTCTGCGAACAACTTGAGGATTATAAACAGCAGCACGGTAGCGATGAGGGATTTGGTTTAACACCGGAGGATTGGCGTGTCTTATTCCGAGAATCGTACGATAGGTATACCCGTTATCTGTTGTTCGCGGGGATTAAACGGTGGGCAGATGTCAAACGCGACACCAACACAAACCTTGCCGTTACGAATATGGCAAAGGAATTTGCCCCTTCTGAGATTGCGTGGGAAAGTTACCAGTATAAGGGCTATATGCTCATGATGAATAGCATGGCGAACGCTGAACTGCGTCTAATGGAGGAGGACCGCCCAGGTGCATTGGATCAGGTCAATTTAGGAATTCAACAGATCGGAAAATTCTGTGGTGAGTGTTTGCGTGAGAATTATGGGGACGCAGAAAACGTCACCCGTGAACGTTATTTGAGTAACCTGATTGAGTTTCGGTCAGATCTGGAATCGGTGGAAGAGGGACTAGAAGGACAAGGAGAGAGCGACGGAGATGAGGATGACGCGGTGGATTTCCTAGAGGAGTTGGAGGAACTTTTGGATGAGGAGAACAGAAATTAGGTTTTTGCTTGCATCTTGGATTAATTTCATATTACCCACCTCGGTTTTTGACGGGTAGCCCAACGATTACAGCGTTTTCCGAATTGACGACAGCAAAATGTCAGCGTGCCAACTATTGAGATGCTTTTATCTGTCCCCACGTGTTTGCTAAAGTCTTGTGCATTTCTACAGCAAACGCCGACTGTATTATTTCAAAATCATCAATCAGCACAACCTCGCGTGTCGGGCTGTAGGTTAACAAACCAACCCTTCCTTTGCCTTGCGTTTCTACCTTTATCTCGACAACTTTCTCTAGTTGGTCTTCGGGTCCCGCAAATACAATGTGTTCACCGCTTTTGACTTCGATTTTAACCTCGAACCACTGGTTCACGGGTTCCCTGTCCCATCCCTGTATCGGCTTCGTGGTACTTTGTCTACTAGACAGGCCATTCCACATAACTACTTCACAATCCAGCCACTTCAGCCCTTCAGGTTTCCTGTCTGGTTGAAGTTCAGCGGACAGGGTTACTTGATAATGTGGAAGATGCGGTGTCTCTTGTAGCCGATAAAACGCTCCAATCTGACACCACCCTCCTTCTAGCCATTTCATTTTATAGTATATCGTTCCATGGGTAAATTGGAGATCTTTTATCGCAATAAGGTTCCACATTCCACCTGATGTGAATCGCAGCGCACCATCTACAATCTCTAATTGGAACGGATCATCGACATTATTCATAGATTTCCAGCGACCATCAGTTTCGCGTAGGACTTCCAATTGGTTTAACTGTTCTGGATTTTCAAAATCCAAAACTAGTGCGGCAGAAGGGGCAACTAAAAACAAAACCAAAGCACAGAAAAAAATGGCTGTCAACGCGTCTTTTTTCATGGGGGACCTCTCCTTTTGGGAGAGAATGTTTCCAGAATTGGGACTTACGCAAAGGAATTATAGTGGACCTTAAGGATTAATGAGACACTCCAAACCGGTGCGGTTTCCAACCGCACCTACCGGGGGCGAAAATGTCTATTTATTTTTTGAATTCACTATAAAGGCGACTAAAATCATACGACTTTCTGTTAAGGCACTTCGACCCCTTCAAAAACCTGTTTGATAATCTGTTCGGAGGAGATTTCTTCCGCCTCCGCTTCGTAGCTGACGATAACGCGGTGTCTAAGGACATCCATGCCCACTGCGTAGACATCTTCTGGCGTTACATACCCGCGATGACAGAGGAAGGCGTGGGCTTTGGCAGCCGTTGCGAGGAAGATCGTCGCCCGTGGCGATGCGCCGTATTCGATGAGATCTGTCAGTTGATCCAGTTGATACCTTGCCGGCTCGCGGGTAGCGCAGACGAGGTCGACAATATAGTTTTCGATCTTCTCGTCCATGTAGATTTCACGGACTGTTGTACGAAGTTGGAGAATTTCTTGGGGCGATATGACTTGTTGAATCGGTTGGGGGTCTTCGCGTGTGAGTTGCCGTAGGATGGAAAGTTCTTCCGTCCGTGAGGGATAGGTCACCTGCAATTTAAGCATGAACCGGTCTACCTGCGCTTCTGGTAGAGGATACGTTCCCTCTTGCTCGATTGGGTTTTGGGTTGCTAGAACGAGGAATGGTGGGTCGAGCGGGTAGGTTTCATCACCGATTGTGACCTGACGTTCTTGCATCGCTTCGAGGAGTGCGCTTTGCACTTTGGCGGGTGCACGGTTAATCTCGTCGGCGAGAACAAGGTTAGCGAAAATGGGACCCTTTTTGACATAAAAATCGCCTGAACGTTGGTTATAGATTTGGGTGCCGATCAGATCGGCGGGCAGAAGGTCAGGGGTAAATTGAAGGCGTTTGAAAGAGACGGCAATCGTGCTGGAAAGCGCTTGGACAGCGGTTGTCTTGGCGAGGCCGGGAACACCCTCTAACAGGATATGACCGTTGCAGAGCAATCCGATAATCATCCGCTCGATCATATATTTCTGTCCGATGATAGCCTTCCGAATTTCTTCAAAGATCTCTTCAACGAAGGCACTCGTCTCCTGAATCCTTTCGTTCAACGCGGTCAGATCAGATTCTCTCATCCTTGCTCCTTGATTCAGGCGAACACCGAGATTCAGTCTTGAAGCCGTCTCCTGTAATGCCTATACATCTCGTTATCTTCATCCACTTCTTCCTCCACTTCAACTTCATCTGCTTCAATGGAGGTCCCAACAATTTGGCTTTCAAGAAACTCCCGCGCTGTCTGATAGATGCGGTCCAATTCTGAACGGGAGGGGCGATGCCTAGAAAATTGAACCATATCGCAAGATAGGAGAATCTCACCGACGTGATCCGTAACGCTATCGGTCAAGCCGTTGGGGAGCGCGGATAGGATTTGTCCTGTAGTAGCATCTAGGCTCTTGGTTTGATATTTTTCCCCCACATACTGTTTGATAATTATCGCAATTGCTTCGTAGTATTCTTGGATACGGTTCGACTCGCGCAAGACTAGTGCACGTTCTAGTTCTGCGAATGCAATAGACTCAAGGGTAAATTCCTCCTGATCTAATGGGTTATCTGGTTCGGTCAATGGGTCGAATCTGTCGATGCGCCCGGTGCCACGGGGTGGCATCGAAGATAACGGGGGAGATGTGTGTGTTGATGATGATATATCCCAATTTGTATGTGTCCGTCGCCGTGGAAATAGGTCAGTCAACGAGGTTTTTTTCCGACGCAACCAGACATAGATACCGCCTCCGATGGCAATGACGATCAGCGCCGGGACCACAACACCAAGAATTGCGCCAAAGATACCCGGAGTTCCACTATCGCTGTTGAAATCGTCACTCGCTGCAAAGAGGTGAGCATTGCCCAGAGCAAATTGGACACAAATTGAAACAGAGGTTGAATTAACTATTCGTCGCACAAATTATGTTCCTTGATCTTTTTGCAGCTTTTGCTCTGTTATTGCCAGCATATTGGAGTGTCGATCGAATAACTTCCTTCTCAATTTCTGCCATTGACATTCCCACTTCAACCTGCAATCCTGATGAAGGCAGCGCTGCCACGCCAGTATCTATAACGGTGGGAGCGGAGAGGATAACAGGTGAACTGACGCCGGCGGATTTGAGAATGTGCTCCGGAATATCATCAATATCGAGTTCTAGTTGGTTCGACATAATGACCATACCCTCTATACAGTTTCTCAACTCTCGCACATTTCCCTGCCAGTCATATTTCATCAACACGTGCATTGCGCGGGAAGTCATGCCCTTCGTCATCATCCGGTTTTCCCGGCAAAATTCTTCTGTAAAGGTTTTGACTAGGAGTGGAATATCCTCGCTTCGTTCACGGAGAGGTGGTAGAGAGATTCGGATTACGTTCAGGCGATCGTAAAGATCCGGTAGAAACTTTTCCTGTTCTACCGCCTTTTCCAGATTGCGATTCGTTGCACAAATAACGCGAACATCGATCTCTATTAATTCATTCCCACCGACGCGCTGAAACTCCTTCTCGGCAAGCACTCGTAAGAGTCTTGCTTGGTTTGATAAACTTAATTGTCCCACTTCATCGAGAAATAACGTTCCTCCGTGCGCTGCTTCAAATCGTCCTTGCCGTGTCTGGTACGCGCCTGTAAACGCGCCTCGTTCATGTCCAAAGAGTTCGGATTCCGCAAGGCCTTCGTTCAGGGCTGCACAGTTAAATATAACGAGGGGACCCCGCCGTAAACTTCGGTGGTGTATAGCGCGGGCGACCAGTTCTTTCCCAGTGCCGCGTTCCCCGCGGATCATGACGGTTGCTTTTGTTGGGGCGACCTGTGCAATAAGATCTCGAATCTCTTGGATCCTCGGTGAATGCCCTGTTAATTGGATGAGCCCGACCCGCTCATCAATCTGGGATTGTAATTGTCGATTTTCTAGGGTGAGTCGCTGATTTTCAAGTATCCTGTGGAGGAGGGCTATCAGTTGGGCGGGGTTGAAGGGTTTAGGTAGAAGATAGCTTGCCCCCATGTGAACCGTGGCTTTAATGCCAACTTCGGTTTCTAGGACGTTTGACGCTGTGATGAAGATCGCGCCGACATCGGGATTCCGCTCGTAGGCGGCTTCAAAGAGTTTGAGTCCATCAAATCGTTCTCCTATGAGTGGGGCGATCAGAATATCAATATCTAATCGTTCGATGCGGTCTAACGCCTCATACATTGTGCGAGTCGCGAGCACATGCAACCTTTCGCGCTCAAGCGTGAGACAAATCATTTCGCGCTGTCGTTGGTCCGGATCAACAACGAGGATAGTGGTTTGGTCGTTCATCGCGCTAGCTCAATTTCTGCTTGACAATTTGGCTGATAACCGAGTTGTCTGCTTTGCCTCTCAACTGCGGAACGAGTGTGCCCATGACTTTGCCCATATCTCGCATTGATGTCGCTCCTAGCTCCTCAATCGCACCTATGACGGCGGCTTCGATTTCTTCCATCGAAAGTTGGGCAGGGAGGAATTCTTGCAATGCCTTAATCTGTTCCATTTCGGCATCAACGAGGTCATCGCGATTGGATTTACGCAACTGTTCTAGTGCATCCTTCCGTTTCTTAATCTGGCTAGCAATTACCTCTAAAACGCCGTCATCATCCAACTCAACCTTACTATTGATTTCCTTATCCCGGACAGCACCGCGCACCATGCGAATTGCAGACAGACGATTTTTGTCTTTCGCTTTCATCGCCTGCTTCATATCTTCATTTAACTGTTCTTTGAGTCCCATAACAAATCCTTTATTTTTTTATATAATCTATTGCAAACAGGATGAAATAATACCCGATCTCTCAACCTTCGTCAAGCCGAAAAATGATGCAATAAACCTCGCAAGACAAGATGTGTGTAACATGAATTAAGCCTTGGTAAGCGACCAATTCTTATCCCTGTAATCCACACCACTAAAACGCTAATCGTAGTATGTAAAACGATAGTTAGGATATAAAGTTACTATCAAACCTTTCCTGTTTTGGTAACTTAGAACCACTCTGTTAATTTGCTATATGTTTGAGGTGCGGGGCTGCTTTCCCCTGCAAGGTGCATCCCAAACAGATGATCCCGTAATAGCTGCAGTCCTGTGGGGGTATCTACATCGTACCATGGCGGCAGCAACCCCAATCGCGCATTAACCGCCTGAATTTTCCCAAGTGTTTGACGAAAGACGACCTCGGTGCTCCATGCGATTCCCTCAAAGATGGTGGGAATCGACAAAGACGCCCCATGCTTTGAAAAGCCAATCAGGTAGTAGCCACCGTCCACACTGGGACCGATGACGATGTCGCGCGATTCTAGTAAATCGAGTGTGTGTTCGACATACTGGGGTGGTAGCGTTGGGCTATCTGATCCCACGAATAAAAATTTCGTATATCCCTGATTACACGCCCAACGCGCAGCGGCAATTAAGCGTTCGCCCAGCGATGCGTCTACTTGAGGTATATAAACCGGATCTTCACCGATTAGGGTTTGTAAGGCACTCAAGCCTTCGGGTGGCGTATAGGCAATTACATGGTGGGCTGTAGAGATTGTGGAAAGGGCATTGCACCAATCGACGAGGAACGCCCGATATAGTGACGCAGCCTGCTCTGGCGAAAGATAAGGTGTAAGACGGGTTTTAACTTGACCGGGAACAGGATTTTTCACGAAAACTATGACACAAGCAGCCATATTTTGCTCCCCAGTTGCGTGTTGTAACGGGTGTCTGCTTGATGGGGTTGGAAGGCGGATTGCAAATCCGATGATTCTGGTAGGCTCGGCTGGCGTTGTCTCCAAGCTATGGCAATCACAATGCAAGCGATAATAATTGCTAGAAAAGCGATTAGATTTCCTTTAAGTGTTCCATTGCTGCGATCGATCTGATATTTTGCGATGCAGCAGGTGACTGCAGCAAGTAGGGCGAGAATCATACTGGCGTACCACGGTAGTTGAACAATTACGCCTAGGAGGGAAACCAACGATACCCATAGCCCGAACTTGGCAAGACGGTTAATTTGAACTTCAGTCGCACCAGTGCTGTCAGACGCAGATTCAGTTTGTTGACGGTTTTCCGAACGGGCTGGCGGCACATCACGGTAAGTGGCTTCCACTAAATGGGTAAATTCTGCAAATAACTTCTCTCGTTTAAGCCATAGGGACAGATTCGGATACTCGTGCCTAATGAGAATTGAGAACTCTTGGCGTTGGGCACTAAAATCGGTAAACTCTTCCCATCGGTCTTCTTCGACCATATAATACGGCGTTGGTCCAACTTGCAGTTCATATCCCCGTCCGATGTAATGGGCGATTTTGCCAATCCCCTCGCGCTCCGCAATTATAGTTGCTGTTCCCGCTGTTGGCGTTGGTTGTGGAAGATCGCTTTCCGAGGTCCTTGCGTCGCGTTCTAGATTGGGATCACTTTCATCATCTGTATGCTGATTTTCGTATTCCTTATTCGTTATTGCTAGACCGGTTTGACTAACGATTTCTAAGGCATCAACTAGGTCCTCAGGATCGACGAAAAGGATAATCTGACGTTGCCTATCAGCGTTCCGTATGTATTCAGGGCGGCAACGAATCTGTTTATTGCCGAGCATTGTCTGAATTAGGTTTGATTCCCACTCGTCTGTCGTGCGGTAGATTTCAACCCAATCGTCGGTACTGAAAAGTAGATTGTTATTTTGAGCCACGATTTTCCCTCTGCGATGCTGCTTCGTTACACTTGACGCAACCTGAGTGGACTACAGGTCCGGGCTATAAAGAATCGCGTCATCAATTCGTGGATAGTCAACAAGTTCGCTTGGATCAAATAGAATGTCTAACTCACGTTCCGCGTTCTCAGGGGAATCTGAAGCGTGGACAACGTTGTGAGTGATATCGATCGAGAAATCGCCACGGATACTGCCGGGTTGGGATTCGTTGGGTCTTGTTGCCCCGTTTACTAGACGCACGAGTTCGATAGCATCTCGTCCCTCAAGGGCAATCGCCACGATCGGCGTCGAAGTCATAAATTGGATGAGGTAGTCGTAAAAAAACTTTCCCTGATGTGGCGCGTAGAGTTGATCCGCTCGATCTTTTGGGAGTTGGAGTAATTTAAGTCCTACGAGTCTAAGCCCCTTGCGCTCAAAGCGGGCGATGATTTCGCCGATGAGTCCGCGTTGAACGCCATCTGGTTTAATTAAGACTAAGGTTTTCTCTGGGTTCATTTAACCGCCTATTTGTCGTAATGTGTAATAGGTGAGTGGCGCAGTCAAACATTTCACCGCCCTGCCACTCACCTATTACTGAATTATAAGTTTTTCTCTAGTTCTTTTAATAATTCCTTCTGTTTTCTTGTCAATGAACGTGGGATTTCGATTTTGATCTGGACGCGTAGATCGCCTTTGCGCTTCGACGAATCGACAACACCAGCCCCGCGGACCCTCAACTGTTGGTCCGGCTGCGTCCCCGCAGGAATCTTCAGATCAATATCTCCCTTCAGGGTTGGCACACGCACTTTACCGCCCAAGGTTGCACGTGTGAAAGGCACCGTAACTTGGGTCACGAGATCTAGATTCTCGCGCTTAAAATTCGGGTGCGGTTGAACGGCGATTTTCACAATCAGTGAGCCGCGCTGTCCACTCGCAGTCAGGTCTCCTTGACCGGTAAGGCGCAATGATTGACCATCTTTTATCCCCGCGGGAATCTTAATAGTAAGGGTTCGGTCGTTCACCTGAATCCGCTTTTCCGCACCCAGTATCGATTCCTCAAACGGGATTGTCAATTTTGTTCGTAGATTACCGCGGCGTTGTGGACCGAAACCGGTGGGGTTTTCCCTGCTGAATACATCTCCGAAGACATCACCGAAATTCCCAAAGACCTCACGCCCAAAGATGTCTCCAAAATTGGTGAAAATGTCCTCAAAGTTCGTGTACCCTTGAAATCCAGCGTTATGAACACCCGCGTGCCCACGTATGTCGTAGATCTTCCGCTTCTCTGGATCCGATAGCACGTCGTAAGCATTTGAGGCTTCTTTAAATTTCTCTTCTGCTGTTTTATCTCCCGGGTTTTTATCGGGATGATGCTGCAGCGCGACCTTGCGGTAGGCACGCTTAATCTCCTCTGGAGAAGCGTTCCGATTCACCCCAAGGACTTCATAGTAATCTCTTTCTGCCATCTAATTTTCCCTGTGTATCAAACAGTATTATGCGTCATCGCTGCTATCAGAACTCAGTTTTTCATCGAGGCTGTACTTACCAGGCCCAATCAGAATCAAGCTCAGAAAAACGATGGCGGCTTTGAGCGCATGCGCAGCGCCACCCAAACCCTCCCCGCGACCCAGATGACTTACAGCAGCGACTAACATCGTTATTGTCAAAAGGATACAGGCGGGTCTAATAAATAAGCCGAGGATGAGACAGATGCCCCCCAAAGCCTCCGAAATTGCAGCCATGAATCCCCAAAACGCCGGTAGAAATGTAATGCCAAGAGTTGCCATCGCTCCACCGAGCCTTTCCCATTTCTCAGGACCGCCGAACAATTTCGGAAGCCCATGAAAGAGGAACAGACACCCAAATCCGATCCGAAGGATTAATAAACCGATGTCTCGATGTTTATCCAAAAAAGTCAAGACCATCTTTTGTGTCTCCTTTCACTTTTGATTGTTGGATCTTCAGGTCTGTCCGAACTTACCCTCGTGAAAACAGGGGTGAAAACAAGGAAATGATAGGCGATTCTAAGAAAATAATCAAGGAAAAAATGTGGGATGGATTTGTAAGTATAAGCACAATTTCTTGTTGACAAGGTACTCCAAGTGGGGTATGTTAGAGATAATTGTAACGGTTGAATTTATAGTTCTGTATGTCGGTAGGTAGCATGTAACCATAAGGTATCATAATCTATTTTTAACAAGGTGGTAGATACGACCAAAAAGGGTAACTTTCTATGGCAAAAATCAAAGAGATACGATGTATTCGTACACGGGTAAATGGGACTTGGGTGATTGTGAAGATCACCACTGATCAGCCGGGACTCTACGGTATTGGTTCTGCCAGCGACCACTACCACCCACAAACAGTCGTCACGGCGGTGGAGGAGTGTATTGCCCCTCGTCTGATTGGTCGGGAGGTTGGGCATATTGAAGACATCTGGCAGTCTACCCTTACCAGTGGTTACTGGCGGAATGGGGCAATTTCGAACACCGCATTGGGCGGCATCGACATGGCACTCTGGGACATCAAGGGGAAAGAGGCTGGGATGCCGGTCTACCAACTTCTCGGCGGTCCTTGTCGTTCTGCCGTGCCGTGCTATGCCCATGCTGGCGGTGGCGATTTCGCCGAACTTGAGGATGATATTCGGCGCTATATGGAGGAGGGATATTCGGTCATTCGCTGTCAGCTTGGTGGGTACGGCGGTGGTGGGTTTATTGACGCCGATAAGGCGGGTCAACCGAAGAACCCTTGGTCTAATGCCCCTGCCTTCGATGATGAGGCATACATTGAGAGCATCCCGAAGATGTTTGAATATCTGCGATCGAAATTGGGGTTCGGACCGAAACTCACGCACGACGTGCACGAGCACCTTCGCCCGCAGTGTGCGGTGACGTTGTCGAAGCTCCTAGAACCTTACCGTCTCTTTTTCCTTGAGGATGTCCTCTCGCCTGAACAGATTGATTGGTTTCGTCTGATTCGGCAGCAGTGCACTACCCCACAGGCGATGGGTGAACTTTTCATCAACCCTCACGAGTGGACGCCCCTCATCACCGAGCGGCTGATCGACTTCGTCCGGGTGCGAGTGTCGAAGGGCGGCGGCATCACCCCGTGCCGGAAGATTGCTACCCTCTGTGAATGGTTCGGTGTCAACACGGCTTGGCAGGAGGGCGGAGACAATGATCCTGTTAATCAGGTGGCGGCAATGCACTTGGATCTGGCAAGTTGGAGTTTCGGTATTCAGGAGGAAAACCATTTCAGTCAAGAAGAACTTGATATCTTCCCCGGACACGCGATTCTTGAGGGCGGATACCTCTACGCCAATGACCAACCGGGACTGGGGATTGACATTGACGAGGCGGAGGCGACGCAAATTCTGGACGCCGACCGAGCGAAGGTGCCCAATTATGCCGCCGAAGATCGAAAAGCAGATGGATCGGTAGTACGACCGTAATTGACAACTATAGTGAATTCTAAAAACAGGTAGATATGTACCAATAACTCTGACCTACGTGAAGTTTCCAAAGTCCCCCTGAACCCCTCTGATAAGAGGGGAAAGACAAGGGGAGTTGGGGGATTTAGGGGGTTGGCTGTGTATTGGGAGTGTCTAAGTAATTCTAAAATCTACCATAAATCGGGGCTGAAGATAAAATTTTGTTCCCCAACCATAGGAAGGAGATTGACAATGTTAAAAGCATCAATCGCAACCAGTTTTAATTGTCCGGGACCAGGTACCAACGGGCTTGCTTGGCAAGATGGTGCCATCTGGAGCGTCGAGGGTGGTGGGACGTTACACAAAATTAATCCGCAGACCGGTGAGGTTATCCTTACCGTAAATCCACCTACATCGGGTTCCAGCGGACTCGAATGTGATGGAAGCCATTTCTGGTATTCTGACATCGGAGAAAAAATCCTGTACAAATTAACCGTGTCGGATTTGAAAGTTGTCACCTCATTTCCACCGCCGGGACCGAGTCCACATGGGCTCGCTTGGGATGGCGAATCGCTGTGGAGTGCCGATGTGCAGTCAGATCGGCACTATAAGGTCTCTCCTGAGACGGGGGAAATATTGGCAGAATTTCCATCGCCCGGCACACGACCGCACGGGATTGCTTGGGACGGTAAATCGTTGTGGAGTGCGGACACCGACACGCACATCATCTCCCAAATTGACCCGAATTCCGGGGACGTTCTCGATTCCTTTGAATGTCCCGGTGAACCGCACGGCTTGACGTGGGATGGTGCCCATTTCTGGTACGGCGATGACGCAGAGAAGACGATATGCAAAATCGCGTTGGAACGCACTTAACAGAAACCCCTGAATTCTGAGGTCAGCTATGACGCGAACGATAGGTATCGGTGTCATCGGTATGGGGTGGATGGGGACTGTGCACAGCCGCTCCTACCGACAGATTCCGACCCGCTTTCAAGACTGTGGGGTTCAGCCGCACCTAGTCATCTGCGCCGATGAGGTAGAAGCCCGTGCCCGTGAAGCGCAGACGTTTTTGGGCTTTGAACGATACGCTACGGATTGGAGACAGGTTATCGCTGATCCGGAGGTGCAACTTGTCAACATCACCGCACCAAACAGTATGCACCTCGAAATTGCGACAGCGGCTGCCGAAGCGGGGAAGCATATCTTCTGCGAGAAGCCTGTCGGTCGGAATCCACAGGAGACCGCCGCGATCGAAAATGCCGCTCGACGGGCTGGCGTTTTGACCTGCGTGGGCTATAATTACCGATGGACCCCGCTCGTGCAATACGCCCGGCAGTTGATTGAGGAGGGGCGTCTCGGCAGGCTTACACACTATCGCGGACGTTTCTTTGCAGGCTATGCCAGCAACCCACACGCCGTGCTTTCATGGCGTTTCCAGCGCGAGGTGGCGGGGTTAGGAACCTTGGGCGACCTGATGTCGCATGTCGTTGATATGGCACAGATGATAGCCGGTCCAATCAACCGTTTGGTGGGCAACCGCGAGACTTTCTTCTCAGAACGACCACTTGCTACGCCCGGCGAAGGCACACATTTTTCTGTCCGCACAGATGGTCCGACGGGAGAAGTTACCAACGAAGATTATGTTGGTGCGCTGGTACAATTTTCTAATGGGGCGCACGGTACGTTGGAGGGGTGTCGTGTCATAAATGGTCCGGAGTGTCAGATGGCGTTTGAGGTGCACGGCACACGCGGCGCGTTAAGTTGGGACTTTGAGCGCATGAATGAGCTCCATCTGTTCCTTTCCGACAGAGATGATGCGCCTAATGGCTACACCCGTATCGTGAGTGGTCCTGAACACCCGTTTCATGCCTATTTCAATCCCGGTCCCGGTGTCGGCTTAGGCTACGAAGACTTGAAGATGATCGAATCCTATCAATTCTTGAAGTCGATCCGAGATGGACGCCAAGGTGAACCTGCTTTTCGTGAGGCGTTGGCTGTGGCTAAGGTGTTGGGTGTGATTGAACGCTCATGGGAAACGGAGCGTTGGGAAGAGGTGCAAGCCTCGTGAAACGTGATGCGTGAAACGTGAAAACAATATTTTAACGCAAAGGCGCAAAGGTTTTTCTTTTTTTTCTCTGCGTCATAGCGTCCTTGCGTTTTTTTTCTAATCCTGTTAGGACTTACGCAGCTAAACGGTTAAAGCCCTGTAGTTCGGCGATTCATCGTCGCAGGACACCGTTCCCAACGCCCGATGAATCGGGCAACTACAATCGAAGTGCGTAAGTCCTGCCTGTTAATCCTTGAATCCCGATGAGGTTTCATGTGGTTTGATGAGACTGGAGGGTAAGATGAAGATTCGTGAAGATTTGATGATATCCGGTAACAAATTCCCAAACTTTGAACGNNGAGGATTTAATGCGTGGCTGGCCCACAGTCTTGGTCTTTTGGCGTGGGGCGTATTGACCGAAGGATGTTCTCCAGTTGGAGAATTATGCAAAGGACTTACAGCCCGAATTAGAGGTCAACTACTGTAGGTTAATCGCTGTCTCAGTCGATGATCAGGAAACAACGAAGGCACTTCGTGAGCGTATCGGTGCGACGTGGCCCTTCCTGATCGATCTCGATCGGACGTTGATCAATGAATTAGACATTGTAGACAACACGGATCCCAACCATTCGCCGATTCCCATCCCCTATACCTTTGTCCTTGACGGAGACCGCGAGATTTACAAGATTTACAACGGTTGGTGGTTTGTTGGGAGACCCACCGTGGAGGAGCTGCGGCACGATTTGCGGGCGCTGTTAGAGCGTCGGGACGACTATGAATATGACCGGGCGTGGGATGTCTCGGCGGAAGCGAGAGAGAAGGCGTTTCTGTGAAGGCGCGTAACCCCGTCCTGATTGACGCAGACCTGATATTTCAGGACTTACGCAAATTCAGCACGCGGCGCGAGATTTTTTTATTTTTACCCCCCTAAATCCCCCAACCCCCTAAATCCCCCTTGTCAGGGGGACTTTGGAAAATCAGGGGGACTTATGAACCAACTGCGTAAGTCCTAATTTTATAGAATTTTTGTGAAAAGTGTTAGATTTTGTTAGATTTTGCCAGGTGAGTAGTGTAAATTCCATCGACGATTGCCTGATCCGTCCACATCTCTTCCGGCGTTATAAGGGGTGTCGATTTGCCAAGAACGCAGTCGATGAAGTGAAAAACCTCGCGGCGTAGCCGGTTACTCGAATGGTCATGGAAGGAATCAGCAATACCCGGAGCAACCTGCTCGGTCACATCGGCGTAATCGCCGTCCTGCCAAGTTAGCAATCGTAACGGTGTCACCGAAGCGTAGCCTTGCGTTCCCCACACCTCGACGCCGTGATCGCCGATCTGCGGCGGTGCCATCCACATACTCTCGACGGACAACGTGACCCCATCGGCGAAGTGGACATAGCCGCTGACCAGATCTGGGTCGTCGTAGTCGCCTCGGAGGGGTTCTAATTCAGGAGGCAACGCGGGAAGGTCGGCAAAACGCGAGAGCGCCCGTCCGTGTACGGAAATGAGAGGTGGGTTGCCGAGGAACCAGATTGCCAAGTCCGTTGGGTGAATCCCCGTTCTGGCGAGTGAACCTCCACCCGATCTCGCTTTATAGTGGGATCCGCGGATTGGTACGCTAGCGGCAAACGACCAAGCACGGGCGAAACGGGGTGTTCCGATGCCCCCATCACGGATAAAGCGGTGCACGATTTGTGCGTCGTCGCGGAATCGGAAGTTATAGCCAACCATCAGAATCCTGTCCACTTCCTTTGCCTTTTGAAGCATCTCCTCTGCTTCTGCCAAGGAGGGTGCCATCGGCTTGGCAGCAAGGACATGCGCGCCGGCATTCAACGCATAAATGGCTACACGCGGACGGACATCTGCCATTGTTCCGACCATCACCACATCGAGGGATTCTTGGTCGATCATCGCTTTATAGTCTGTGTAAAGTGATGGGCGCGGCTCTTTGCCTCGCTCATCAAAGATTTCACGTGCTGCCGTTTCCGCCTGTGCCAGCTCGATATCGCAGAGTCCGACCAAACTGGCATCAGGGTTTTCAGCGACATTGTCTATATAAGCGCTGCGTCCGAAGCCACCGCAGCCAACTACGCCGACACGCAGCGAACGAGATCTGTTGATCATCGTTTTCCTCTCTCCTTGGGTGTTCTCGTGAGGTTTTCCTGACGGGGAGTTATGATTCTCTCACCTTTTCCACGCCCAATTCCTCTAGCCGTGCTGCCATCTCCTCGCGCCTAGGACAGCCCTTTTCCATCATCTCCTTGCTATAGACGAACGGTTGCTGCTCGTTTATTTGAGTTTCAACTGTCGTCCGAAGGTCTTTGATTGCGAGCAGGTCATCTTGGGGATCCGGCATATAGCCGATGAACATCGTCCGACGGGGGTGACCGTCCTTGCGTTTGAAGGCAGAGTGCCACAGTCGATTATCCCACAACACAACGTCTCCGGGACGGGTCTGGACGG
>JAGWBT010000033.1:0-2875 GCA_021295755.1 Candidatus Poribacteria bacterium | reverse complement strand
TCATCTCGGTTCGCCCACATATCGCTGCCGGCAATATAGAGGCACTCCGTTCCCCAGATATCGCGCATGGCTTCCATCACACCGGGCTGCTCGATTAAATCTGCGAATGCATCGTCCGCTTGGATGAAAGGACTCAGCATCCGGGTGCCGTTCTCGGCGAAATAGTTGTAGACCGGTGCGTCTGCAATGACGCGGGTGTGTGCCTCCTGTAGACAGTCTACCTCTTTTTTGTTCAGGCAGCCTCTCAAGACAGTGAACCCGAATGTCCAAAATTGTCCAACTTCCAAATCGGATAGCATTGAATATACCCTCCTTCTCACAAGGGATTCAGATTTTGGGTTTGTAGGTTTCTACTCACTCAGGTCCGTACTGTCCCATATATCCGGTGCGTCCTCCGAGGATTTCCTTGAGTTCCCCTTCGCTGGCGTCAATGACCTCCTGCGTCGGACTGCAGCCGGGC
Source organism: Candidatus Poribacteria bacterium (assembly GCA_021295755.1). Lineage (NCBI taxonomy): Bacteria > Candidatus Poribacteria > Candidatus Poribacteria bacterium. The sequence continues at coordinate 2,415 of JAGWBT010000033.1, read as the reverse complement.
CAACACTGCATCCACGGCGGGGTGAAACCGTAGAACATCGTATAGCGGCTTTGCTCGGAGAGGATTGGGACGCCGGTATGGACCAACGCCTCCGTGAAGTGCATCACCGATCCTGCCTTTGCTTCAATTTGAACGACCATTGCGGGATCGAAAATTTCTTTCCAATCCTGCGCCTCGATTCGGTGTGAGCCGTCCAAGATCATTGTGCCGCCATGTTCAGGATCAACGTCCGTTAGGTAGGTGGCGTTGTTGAGAAATGTTGTGTTGATGTAGGGATGGTTGTTCGCTGGCACGATACCATATTTCGGTCGAATGCCGCGGTGCCACCCCATCTTTTCCGCATCTCGAAGTTCATCGCGCCGTGTCGTTCGGTCGGGGTGCGGGGATTTTATCATCGCATGGCAGCACTCAAAACGCGGCGGCGTGCCCAAGAGCTGCTTCAGAACGGGGAGGATTTTTGGCGACATAATCCAGTCCCGATAGATTGGGTCGTAGTTCACCATGTTGTTGATGTTCTTGATGTCTTGGGTGTCCTTCATCGTCGAGACTTTGCGTTCATAGAGGTGATCCAGGCCGCGCTTGAAGGCATTGATCTCTTCAGGACTGAATACATCCTCTTGAAGCACCCAGCCGTGAACCGCGAAATGGTAGAGTTGTGCATCGGTCAGCATCGCTCACTCCTATTAATGGTAGGAGTTACGCAGTTGAACTCAAAGTTTGTAGTTCGGTGATTTATCACCATTGGATACCGTTCCCAACGCCCGATAAATCGGGCAACTACAGCAGAGACTTCATCAGGAGCCCGTATGGAACAACGATCGTTGTTCCATACTGAAATGCGTAAGTCCTAAATGGTTAAAGGCTTTTAGTCGATTCTTAACCTCTAAATTTTTCCCTCTTTTTCCCACCGTTCCATTAGCTCTTTCCTGTACGCCGCCTGACGTTCTGCATCCGCCTTAGCACGTTGGGCGTAATAGACAAGCCCCAGCGCCCGGCGCGGATTCGCTGTGGTATTGGAACCTGCGCGGTGAATCGTCATGCAATGATGCACAATCATATCGCCCGGCGCAGCATGGATAGCTGCTTCCTCTTGGTAATCCGTCTCGCCGTAGTCTGTGACCCCTAGAGAGAACCCGAACACCGCCGTCTGTCCGTGGGGTCTCATACCCCGGCGGTGAGAACCCCCATTCACCGTATCCAGTGCCAGCCACAACGTCAGTGCCTCGTTTGGTTCGAGCATGAAGTAGAACCCGTCCTGATGGGGTGGCGTTTCTGCGTCGCTGCGGGCAGGTTTCGTGAACCACTCCATATTTTTACTTACAACCCCATCGTCTAGCAGCAATTCCGCTAACTTGGCAAACCGGTCACTCTCGGTCAGTTCCTTAAAATGGTCGTCATAAGATGCCATGCCCTGCAACCGCATAATACTTTCGGTCTGCCCCTTGACTTCGTAAAAGGCCGCGTCCGACGGTAATTGGGGCAACGTCTCTGTGATAAACTTGTCTATGTGAGCGTTTAACGCCGCTGTCTCTTCCGGGGTATAGAAACCGGGAATGACCACAAATCCATCTCGGTCAAAGGAATCTTTAAGTTGTTGTGAATCCTTCTGCCAGCCCATCTGAACTGTTCCTTTCTATCATTGCTAGCTCATGTTAAGAAAGCATACAACAAAAACCGATAGCGGAAGAAAGAAACCGAGTTTTCAAGAAAAAACTCGGTTTCCCTTTTATTAGTCTTCCAATCGTAGTTTCACCCAGCGCGTATGGGTGACTCCTGCTACAGTACACCAGAAATAGGTCATCACATCCCCGTCCGGTAAGAGTGTCCCGCCGGGCTTGCCAAAAGCGATTTGCATGTGTTCAGCGAGGAAGTTCTCGTTCTCAGGTTCGCCGAGGGTCGCCTCTTTTCCTGCATCAAAGACCACCACCTCGTTCTCCACGTCGAAATGTTCAAGATCTTCGGTCAGTGCTACGTGGATGCCTTGGGGTTCGTGTCGGAAATTGTAAATCGCTGCCACGCGACCGTCGGGCAGCGGGATGGGGGTGCAGACCTGCCCCCGCAGATTCGTTGGTCGGGGTTCGGACCAGGTGCGTCCCCCATCTTCGGAAATTACCCAGTGGTTCGTCAGATCCTCAGAGGTTCCGTATTGGTGCGTCCAGATTAGGGTATAGATGCGTCCATCTGGCAGGAGGGCGCACATCTGATCCCACCAGAGCAACGCTCCTGTGAGGTCATCTGCGACGACGGTGAACTCGCCCCACGTCTGTCCCTGATCCGCTGAGAATACCGCCGCTGCCTTCTGATCGGGGGGACCTTCATACCCCTCCGGCTTCCACGTTTCGAGGGGGTACATCCACCGATCCGGCGCGAGTTGTAAGAGAGGTCCAGCCCCGTTCCATGTGTACTTTTCGGGTG
>JAGWBT010000032.1 GCA_021295755.1 Candidatus Poribacteria bacterium | reverse complement strand
AAGTCGTCACGCCGCGCAAAGCGTACCACTATCTCCTCAGACATCCATATCCCTCCTCTGTTGACTTTTGGAGTTTATACCATAGGGCGGTGGATGTGTCGATCCTGTTTTTATGAAGATATGAATTCGACGAAGGAGAAACCGGATTGACCCCAAGGACGGTATCGTGCTAAAATGCTGACGCATTGATAACCGATAGGATCGAGGAAGGTACTATGACAACAGAAACAGTGCGATTAAAAACCGGCGAGCAGCTCGTCATCAAGACCCTACACCCACCGCTCCATGATTACGTTAGCAAAGTCGGTTGTTGGGGTGATGTACGCGATGATCTGCTTAACGGGAAATTGACAGAATGGCTTTTCACGCCGTACTTTGTGGGCGAAATTGACGGCGAAGTTGTCGGTAGTATGAGTTATTATACGCCAACAGGCACACGCGATGTCGGTGTCGTGGAGTTTGTCCGAACAGAGGAAGAACATAGGAGCAAAGGCATCGCCTCAGCACTTATGGATTGCCTAATCCGGCGATTTCGCGCTGATGACGGGGTAGCGCTCTACCTCTGCACCACCAATCCTATTGCTGGCAGTCTGTATGAAAAACATGGGTTCTGGTATCACCTAGGGGATGGGATGCGCTATCTCGCACCCGATGCCGGGGACTTCGATCAAACCTATCTGGCATTCTACGGACCGGCGCGAATCCGAGATGCGACGTGGGCAGATTTGCCTCGTGCCTCTGCGCTCTACAATCATCGTGAACCGCGCTGGCTCATCAAGGACTATTTCACGCAGACCTTCCGCGAGACCCGCTTTGAAAGCCACTTTGTAAGATTGATGCGACAGATCGAAGATCGGAACGGCACGTTTGTCGTGTTGGAAAATCGCGAACAACGGATCGTCGGGACAGCCGTACTGAAACGGTTTGACACCTTCCACGAGCAGCATATCGCTACGCTCAGTTTTCGTGTCTGCCCAAGCTATTTTGAGCAAGGGTCTGAACTTTTAACGGCTGCAGCAGAAAAAGCAAAAGCCCTCTCGATTCAGGGGTTACAGATCTATATCGCTGACTGTGACGACGACCAAAAAGAGATGGCGAGAGCGGGGGGATTTGTCGAAGAAGCACGTTTGCATAATCGACTGTACGACGGGGAAAACTGGCTGGATATGCTTGTCTATACCTTGTGGCTGCCCGATGTTACCCCATTGAGAAGTGAAGGGGATTATTACGGCAACAGAAAATCGTGGCAGACAGAACGGGTGAATGCTGACCACAACGAGCAGAGAAACAGATAGGAATATCCTAACTAAGAAGGAACACCATAATGTCAAAATCGAAGATCAGAGTTGGTATCGTTGGTGCTGGCGGCGTCGGTGGACTTGGCGGAAGAGACAACTCCCATGCCGGCGGCTATCGGCGCTGCGAGGAGGTTGAGTTGGCGGCTGTCGCTGATATTAATAATGAACGCTTACAACAGTTCGGCAACGAATGGGAAATCGCACCGGAACAGCGTTATGCTACTGCACAGGAGATGTACGAAAAAGCAGATCTGGATATCGTGAGCGTCACTACCCATAACTTCCATCATCATGAGCCGGTGATTGAGGCTGCAGAAGCGGGGATTCAGGTGATTATGGTAGAAAAACCGCTCGCCATCAGTGTCGAATGGGGACGGAAGATGGTCGAAGCATGCGAAGCAAACGGGTGCCGGTTGGCTGTAGATCACACGCGCCGATTCCTACCGCATTACCGACGGTTAAAAAAAATGGTTGATGACGGAGCGGTCGGAGATGTGCGAACCATCACCTACTCCGGCGCCCGTCCTCTGCTGCACAACGGCACACATACGGTGGACTACGCTTTCTACTTCACATCGGCGCAACCCAAGCTAGTATCCGGTTTTCTCAGCGATGAACCCGTTGCCGATCCGGGTGGCGGAGGGATGGTTGTCTGTGAGGGTGGTGTGGTCATCTTCATAAACTGCATCCCTACGCGCAAAGAATCTCTCAGCGATGTTACCATTGCGGGTACGGCGGGACAGATCCATTTCTGCGAGCTGCGGGGCATCTGGGAATACGGTCCCCTTGTTGAGGCGAGCGTGGGTTATGGCGCGCGCTACGACTTCGAGCCTCTTCCTGATATGCCCGAAACCCTCATCCTCGACGACTATTTCTACAGCGCAGCACGGGAAGCGGTTGACTGTTTGTTAGAGGATCGAGAGAGCGTCTCAGCCGGGCGGGACGGACTGAAGGCGTTGGAAGTTATCACCGCCATGCACATTTCCCATAAAACAGGGACGCAGGTTCCGTTGCCGCTAGGGGAAGGACTGGACAACGTTGAAATCCGATCGACGGGACAGTAAGATGCCCGTCTATTCATACCAATTGTGAATGACGTAGACTGGATCCGATCCTTCCACGAGGCGGATGGTCGCCTGATTTGCCTCTGCTACAAACTCGTTGCGCAGGGCGTTTGTTCTAATCGGATCGACGTGGAATCCGTCCAAACTCCATCGAAGATTGGTGCTGCTTTTGATGGTAACATTCGGATCATCGGAAATGAGCGAGACCCGTTGTACGCCATCGTTTTTTCGGTCTAGCGTTACGTCCGAAACAACGAAGTGGATTGTTTGGAGTGGGTCACGCATCGCCGCTCGCCAGTTGCACTCGTTTTCGCGCCGAGTATCCTGAAATAGTTGGAAACCCAATCGCATCAGTCGGATATTACCGAGAAAGTGATCCATCTCGTAGCCGTTGGGGTGAGGGAGTCCACCATAGATCAGAATTCTCTGACAGCTATATTGCGCGTTTGCATAAGCGACTGCCAACTGTCCGTCTGTATCGTCCTTGTCTATGTGTCCGATCCACTCCCGGACGATGTGCGTTCCGGACTGCTCTAACTGTTCAAGGGTTTCCGCCGGCAACTCTTCAAGGGAATCGAGATCGCCGATTAGGACGTTTGGGGAAATTGGGACGTCGCTGGTCTGGTTGAGTTCCGTGAATAAGCGCAGGCCCCCATCAGCGCAGATGAGGGGGTAACTGTTTGCCGTTGCCCACGTTAGTGTCTCCTTGTAAAATCGAGGGTAACGGAGGTCATAATGGCCATTGAGAAAAATTAGAACGCATTTCATAGTATCTGGATTAGCGATCGGTTACAGGAGAAAAAGATTGTAGGATGAGAGCTGCTTGGCAGGACGGTACGATAATTTCACACGCTTCAGGTTTTCCAAGCCGGAGTCGTCCATCGTGCTAATCCATCGATATGCTGCCTGTTCTCGGCAAAACTCTCTGAAAAGGAATTGTGATGCCCCCTTTATTTTGAGATCGGTCACCTCAAAGAGAACACAGAAAATTTCGCTGTTGAGGGGGTATCCAAAGGTGTATCCTTTCAGAACGCCATCAATGAAAACAACCCTGCCGACCAATCCCAATTCCTCGTGGTTCATGAGGCCTGTGTGATGGGAATACTGAGAATCGTCCAACATCGCCCGGTAAACATCATCGTGGAACTGTTTCCATCGTTCCTGTCGCCACGATTCATAGAGCGCGAGGCAATCTGCAAGATGGGTGGATTGGTACGGCTGCAACTGTGCGGCAGGGTAGTTGCGGATCAGAGCGTTATAAACAGCTCGTTTGCTTTTGTAACGATCTCCCTTGAGTTGAATGAGGGCATCTGTTTCGTACAGATATTCCGTCTCTTTCTGAACGGCGTGAAAGCCCCTCTCCTGAAAAAAGGGAATCAGATCCGTTGGAACGTTTTCGATCCGTGCAATCTGCTTCGCACGATTGGTTTCAAGGATGAACGCATACGCTTGGTGGATTACTTCTTGATTTAGCGATGCCCCCATCGGGGGGATTGGCATGAAGTAATCACCATCCTGATTGGCGAAAAGACAGAACTGGTCATCAATTATTGTCCAGTAAAAATCGAAAAAGTTTCGCCATATATAGTGTGGAGCAAAGGCATAGCGCGACAGTCCTGCCGGCATTTGACGGGCGTACCGATCAAAAAGGAGTTTATCCTTTAACGTAAGTGGCTGTAGGTTCTTTGATAAATCAGGCAATCTTCAAGCAATGATTTGTTCAGTATGACGATCAAACAGATGAATCTGTTTGGCGTCGAAATCAAACCCAACGGACTGTCCCACATCGGGACGAAATGCGGGGTGTGTACGGGCTCGGAGGAGGACCAGATCCCCGGTATCTGGATTTTCGCCCAGAAATATGTCGATAATATTGACCGATCCCAACGCTTCTACAAGGTGCACAGTGGCGGTAAATCCTTTTTGAATTGGCTCCCTTGAGACGACAATATGCTCCGGTCTAACGCCAAAGATGATTTCAGCTGACCGGCCGATGTGCGAGATCTGTTCTGCTGATAACTCAATCCAGACATCTGTGTGGTTCAGGTGCAACGCGGGTTGTTCGCCCCCGGTGGAAGCAGACTTCAAAGTCGATTGTGCCTGAACCGTGCCACGAATCAGGTTCATCGATGGGCTTCCCATAAATTGGGCGACGAAAACGGTCTGCGGTTGGTTATATACTTCGTGAGGCGTTCCGATCTGTTGTAGGCTCCCCTGGTGCATGATGACGATACGATCTGCCATCGACATCGCTTCGATTTGGTCATGTGTGACAAAAATGGTGGTTGCTCCTAGCCTTCGCTGCAGGCGTTTCAGTTCTGTCCGCATGTCTACCCGCAACTTAGCATCTAGGTTCGACATCGGTTCATCCATCAGAAATGCCTTGGGCTGACGGACCATCGCCCGTCCCAATGCAACGCGCTGCATCTCACCACCGCTCAGATGACTCGGCTTTCTGTCAAGCATCGCTTGAATTTGCAGGATTGTTGCTACCTCTTTCACCCGTTCCTGAATTTCGGCTTTCGATGCCTTCACCGCCTTGAGCGGAAATGCGATGTTATCATAAACGGTCAGGTGAGGATAAAGCGCATAAAATTGGAAGACAAACGCAATGTCCCGATCAGCGGGGGATAGCGCGTTTACTCGCTTGCCATCAATGAAAATGTCTCCCTCGTCGGGGTGTTCCAATCCGGCGATTGCTCTAAGCGTAGTTGTTTTTCCGCACCCCGAAGGACCTAAGAAAACAACAAACTCTTGATCGCGGATTTCAAGGTTCACGTCGTCTACGGCAACGACCTCCCCAAAACGCTTTGTGATGTGTTCAAGTCTGATCTCTGCCATTCCTTGTATTTTAGCATACGCAGGGGAAAATGAAAACCAAAAATGACAACGACAACGTGGGTGGAAGTAGATCTCTCTGCAATTCGATCTAACGCACAAGCAATCAAAGCGCATACCCAGAGCAGTTCGCTGATTGCTGTGATTAAGGCAGATGCGTATGGACACGGTGCCATTCCGGTCGCCAAAGCATTGCACGAGGAAGCGGCGATGTATGCGATCGCTACCGTGGCCGAAGCCGTCGAATTGCGTACTGCTGGCATCAGAAAGCCGGTACTAGTGCTGTTCAATGCGCTGCCAATTCAGGCGGAGACGATTATTGAATATGAGCTGACAGCCTCGGTGTATGAACCGACACTCTGCAAGGCGTTGTCCCGTGCGGCGCAAGCGAAGGGAACCTCGGTTAAGGTGCACCTTGATGTGGACACTGGCATGAATCGTGGCGGGATATGGTATACAGAAGCGGTTGATTTTCTGAAATGGCTGACAACCTTAGAAAGGATAGAGATTGAAGGAATCTTCACCCATTTTGCCACGGCGGACGAAGCCGACAAAAGCCATGTACATCTGCAGTTAGACCGGTTCAAGTCGGTGCTTTCCACTCTTTCCAAACTCAATCTTCGTCCCCTAATTGTCCACGCTGCCAACAGTGCAGCCGCATTAACGCTTCCCGACGCCCATTTTGATGCAGTTCGTGTCGGCTTGAGTTTATACGGCGTTTATCCATCGTCCGAAGTCAGACGAACAAGCCCTGTGTCTTTGCGACCTGCCCTGAATTGGAAGGCACGCCTCATCTGTTTGCGTCAGTCGATGCAAGGAGAAGGGGTCAGCTACGGTCGCACCCACATAGTTGATGACCTGACATGGCTAGCCACGCTGCCCGTCGGATATGCTGATGGCTACCCACGTGCTCTATCGAATCGGGGTGAGGCGTTGATCCATAGCACGAGATGTCAACAGGTTGGATCAGTCTGTATGGATGGGACGGTATTTCGGATTGCGTCGCAGGAAGGAGATGAGAATCTGCCTCTACACATCGGCGATGAAGCAGTGCTGATTGGGAAGCAGGGAGACTTAGAGATCCGCGCGGATCACGTTGCGGAGAAGGCGGGAACCATCCCGTATGAGATTCTGACGGGGATTGGCAAACGGATTCCTCGGGTTTACGTGAATCAGGAATCATAAGAGTTTGACATCAGGGCGGAAGGATGATAAACTGAAGCCAGAACTTATCGGACGCTGGGTCCATATAATAATTAGGAGAACCCCATGACAACAGAACAAGCAACGACCCTGAAAATGACTTTAGAATCAATGTTTGCACATATCGAGCAAAAAGAGAGTATAATAGAAGACCTTGAGCAGATTGAGCGGCTGCAGCAGGAGGTTAGAACAACTGCCCCGCCGCAATTACGCCATTATCTAGAACGTCGAAGTTATACCAAAGCACTCGATTTTTTAACGGACGATTTTACGGATTGATGTCATCTAACTTCTGCACCATACCGAAGTGCACTTTTTGCAATCGGCATTGATCCTATTAAAATAAGGATTAAAGATTAACTGAGAAAAAGAGGAAATAAAATGGCAAGAGAAGATGGGCGCACGCCGAATCAGATGCGCCCGACCCGCATCGTTCGGAATTACATTAAACACCCAGAAGGATCTGTCTTGATTGCTGTCGGTGATACACAAGTTGTTTGTACGGCATCGGTGGAAGAATCGCAACCGCGTTTCATGCGTGAGCAGCACCTCCGAAATCGAGGTTGGGTGACTGCGGAGTATTCAATGCTACCCCGCTCCACCTCCGACCGGATGCGGCGTGAAGTTACGCGAGGGTCGCTTGGCGGCAGAACACAAGAGATTCAACGACTTATCGGTAGATCCTTGAGAGCGATCGTCGATTTCAAAGCCCTGGGTGAACGCACGATTTGGATTGATTGTGATGTTATTCAAGCGGACGGCGGCACCCGTACCGCAGCAATTACCGGTGCATTTATCGCGCTTTGGGATGCCTGTCAATGGCTGATGGATCAAAAACTGATAAGAACGATTCCAATCGTTGAGCATGTAGCAGCGACGAGTGTCGGCATCATTAATGGAACACCTATGCTAGATCTCTGTTATACGGAGGATTCTAGCGCTGATGTCGACATGAATGTTGTCATGACAGGTGCGGGTAAATTTGTGGAGATCCAAGGAACGGCGGAAGAAACCCCCTTCTCCAAAGAAGAATCGGATCAGCTGCTCGATCTGGCGGTTAGCGGGATTGAACAATTGATCCGGCTTCAAAAACAGATTATCATTGAGAATAGAGATGAAGTTAGTATTGGCAACCCGGAATCAGGGTAAAGTACGAGAAATTGGCGACATACTTCAAGATCAAAGCGGGATTGAACTTCTGTCACTCCGCAATTACCCGGACGCGCCAGATGTCGTCGAAGATGGCAAAACCTATGACGAAAACGCTATTAAAAAAGCCTCTACCCTTGCCGAATACACCGGACATCTCACCATCGCCGATGACTCCGGTTTGGAGGTAGATGCACTTGACGGAGCCCCCGGCGTCCATTCGGCACGGTATGCCGGCGAAAACGCTTCAGACCAAGACCGTATCGCCAAGTTGCTCAATGCACTTCAGGATATTCCCGATGACCGGAGGTCAGGACGGTTTATCTGTGCTGTGGCTATTGCTGAACCTCTTGCTAAAGTACAGGTTGTTCGTGGTGTCTGTGAAGGGCGGATTATTCATGGATCGCGCGGGACGAGTGGCTTCGGATATGATCCGATCTTTGTCCCTCTGGACTATGCAGAGACCTTTGCAGAATTAGGGGACGAGATTAAGAATCAGATTAGCCACCGCGCGAAGGCGTTGGAAAAAGCGAGCAAGATGTTGAGCGAAATGATCTTCAAGCGATGTTAGAAATTTTCCATGTCAGATCGCGTCCCAAATATCCCTACCCGAAAAGCGCCTATACTTATCACTATTTTCGTTATCATTCTGCTAATAGGACTCGGACTCCCGGTTGTTCTCAGTCTGCTAGATTCCACGCCGCCCACTCTCACAGTAAATGGCCTAGAAAAAGATAAACGGTATCGCGGCGATCTGACGCTTGAAATTTTCGCCACGGACGAGGAGACTGGCTTGGGTTCGTTGATCGTACAGATTGATGATGCACCTCCAACCCCCTTGGGCTTTGGCGAAAAAGGGCCTTCGCTTTTGAGGCTCCAAACTGCGGTATTAGCCGATGGATTGCATACGGCTTCTGTGACAGCGACCGATAGGTCGTTGCACAAGAATCAGACACGATATGCGTTTCCGTTTTACGTCGACAATACCCCACCAACGCTTGATGTTAGGCCGGAAACGCTCCATGTTGGACAGGGCAGAACACTTGCACTCTTTCTTCAAGCAGATGAGCCTCTATCAAATATTGAGGGGAAACTTTTCGATAAGGCGATCGCCTTTTATCCGGTGAGCTCAGAGAGTTTGTATCGCAGCTTTCTTGGTGTTGGTGTGACAGCGACTGTCCAAAACTATCCACTCACGGTGAGAACCACAGACTTGGTTGGCAATGAGACGGATCAAACTTTTCAGGTTGAGGTCACTAAAACAATCTTTGCGCGTGGAGGATACATTACCCTCTCACCCCAAAAGCAGCGGATAATGATGGATAGATCCAAAGGTAAAGAGGATAATGCGAAAAGAGCGGCAGCGTACGCAGAGGCGGATCACGAGGTCGAGCAGCTCTGGGAAGGAATATTCATTCGTCCGACCGAGGGTCGGCTGACATCACCGTTCGGCAAGTACCGCGAATATAACACAGGCGTCCGCCGGCATCACTACGGCACAGACATCGCCAATGCGGTAGGTACCCCTATCTCTGCGTCGAATAGTGGAATTGTTGCTCTTGCAGACCGATTACATATCTACGGCAACGCTGTGATTCTCAATCATGGGCAAGGGGTTTCGACCAGTTACAACCATCTCAGTGAAATTCACGTCAAGGTTGGAGAGCGTGTTGAGAAGAGACAACGCATCGGATTGATGGGATCCACCGGGCAAGCCACAGGGTCACACCTCCATTGGGGTATGGTCGTTAATGGAGTAGCAGTCGCTCCGGAGGAATGGACGGAACGAGACTTCTCGACTCCGGCAATTGAAAGTTTATCTCGTCTAGATGAGGAACAAAGATGAGTCAGTTGATTCAGATTGAACAGATTGTACCGAGCAAGGTCTGTTTTTCATGCGATGTTTGCTGCCGATTCCTCGATCAAGACAGCTTCCTCGCTCCCATCTTCACCGAAGCTGAAATGGGAAACGCTATTGAAAATGGGGTGGCGGGGCATCGCTTTCGCACGACGGCAGATGGGAAAAGCGCACAGGTTACACTGATACCCCATGGGCATATGTACATCTGTCCCTTTTTTAATTCTGAAACGAGTGAATGCACAATCTACCCGATTCGTCCGCTGGACTGCCAGATCTATCCTTTCGCTCTTATGTACAATCAAGATCGAACGCAGGTAGTGCTAGGGATTGACATGATCTGTCCTTATGGCGAAGCGGAAGCCCAGACGGAAGCGTTCCAACACTATAGCGGCTACATGGTGGACTATCTCGAATCTGATTCGGTCGTTGAAACTGTCTCTACAAATTGGCAGCTCATTGGACCCTATCAGGACACGGTGGTAATTGTGCGCACTTTGGAGAAGTTGACATTAGCCAGAATGAAAACCAAGTATTGAGTCAGCCTGGCGGAAAACCGTCCCAGAAAGGAGAAGAATATGGAAAAAGTGTCGTGCCGTTTGGCGGCGTTAGACTTGGATGGGACACTGCTTAATGATGAGCATGTTGTGACAGATCGAAGCTGCAGAGCGCTCCAAGAATTATCGGCGCAGGGAGTTGTCGTCGTACTAATTTCAGGGCGGATGCATCGAGCCATCCTGCCGATTAGTAATCTGATTGGTTTGGACAATCCGATAATTTCATACAACGGTGGGATGGTCAAACACCCACGAACGGAGGAGGTGATTCACCATACTCCCATTCCGGCAGCGGAGGCAATGGCGTTGGTCGAGTATGGAGATCAGAAGGGACTACATCTCAACTTCTGTTTGAATGATCAACTGTTCATCAAGGAATATAATCAGTGGAGTGAACTGTATGAAAAGAGAACGGGGGTTCCGGCAACGGCACTCAGCGATCTGCGCGAATTAGATGGGCAAGAACCCACGAAGATGCAGATTTTGGATACACCGGAAAAAATTGATCTACTCCTCGCCGAATGCAAAACCGAGTTTGGCGAGCGGTTGTATGTCACGCGGACCCAGGTCGAATACATCGAGTTTATGAATCCACAAGTATCTAAAGGGCGTGCGTTGCAAGCGCTTGCTGACCAACTTGGCATCCCCAACAATCAGATTGTTGCCTTTGGCGATGGATACAACGACGAGACCATGATGAAAATCGCAGGTTTCTGTGTGGCTATGGGAAATTCGGTTGACGAAATTAAAGCTATCGCCGATTACACGACCGAAACCAACCAGAACGATGGCGTCGCGCTAGCGGTCGAGAATCTGCTGCTTTGAAAGTAGTCAGGCTCGCATTAACTTACGCCTGTACGGGATGGCGGACTTTCGTTCCGAGGACTGGAATATTTGCGACAAGTGCCATTGAGTCTTGCTCACGCTCAAGCTCCACCTCGACCTGCTCACGCTCGAGTATAAAATACTTTGACAGGACTTCAGTCAATTCTGTTTGCAAGCTCTCCATTATCTCTTCATCAATTCCAGTTCGATCTTGGACAAGGATGAGTTGTAGCCGACTTTTTGCGATACTCTTGCTCTTGTGCTCCCGATTTAGTAACTGCATTAACCGTTTGAACATCAGTAATCTCCTTTCAGTTATTAAACAGTTTCCCAAACCAGTTACCGAACAAACCTCCCGCCTTAAACTCTGGGATTGGAACATCTTCCCCTTCAAGTCTTTGCGCGATACGTTTGTAAGCCTGCCCGGCATCGGACCTGTGATTGTAGGTTGACGGCATACCTCGGTTCGTTGAAATAAGAATTTCCCTATCCTCCGGGATAACACCGAGCAGATCTATTGACAAAATGTCTATGACATCCGTCGGTTCCATCATATCACCTGCCTTAACCATCTCCGGTGCAAGTCGATTGATGACGAGGTGCAAATTACTAATGGTCATGTTCTGTAGCAAACCGATGATTCGATCCGCATCCCTGACCGCTGCGACCTCCGGTGTTGTCACAATCAGTGCCTCATCTGCCCCTGCCGCTGCGTTTTGAAACCCCTGTTCAATGCCGGCAGGTGAATCGACCAAAACGTAGTCGTGCGTCTCTTTCAGTTCTAGGCAGAGTTTTTTCATCTGCTCCGGCCGAATATCGCTTTTGTTATTTCTCTGCGAGGCCGCAAGGAGATAGAGATCTTTCGTCCTTCGATCTTTAACCAATGCTTGTTCCAGTTCACAAACACCTTCGAAGACATCCATCGATGTGTACACAACGCGACTTTCCAGCCCCATAATGACATCAAGATTTCTCAATCCCACATCCGCATCGACGACAACGACCTTCTTACTCAGCACAGCTAAGGCCGTTCCAAGATTCGCCGTGGAAGTGCTTTTTCCGACCCCGCCTTTACCAGACGTAACGACGATCACTTTTCCCATTTTTCTGGTTATCCTTCCCTCATAAAGAGTTTAATATCGAGCCAGTTCTGACTAGCAACCACGTCCAAACAGTTGTCACTTGGGATGTCTTCGATTCGGTAGCATCCGCTCCTAACCACCAGCAGGCTATAGCCTCGACATCCAAAGACAATCCGCTGGTGAGCGACAATAGCTTATTATGATTCGGAAAATAGCAAAACTTGAAGATAGTGAGAGGAGTCTATACCTGTTTGTATCCTTTTAATTCGGGTTGGAGTCAGTCGTATTCTTCGACAACGATGGCATCTTCTAGGATGCGCGCAATTTCTGCTCTCTGGTGTCGCTGTTGTTCTTCGGCAGGTGCGCGGGTGATGAAACGTCCAATTCTCAACTGAGTTGGTAGCAGATTCAAGGCGAAAATGACCGACGATGTATTGCCGAGTGCACCCGCATGGGCAACACCGCGTAGAGCGCCGAGGACAATAATGTCGCCGGCAGCGACTACTTCCGCCCCCGGATTCACATCGCCTAGGATGACCATATTTCCTTCTAAGGCACGTTCGATCTGTCCAGAACGGAGGGTGTGACGAATAAAGCGCGTCTCTTCATTGACTGGAACAAGTCGATCATAAACGCGCTCTTCGCTATGGAGTGCCGGCACCCCGGCAATGGGGTTTTTTTCGGCTCTCTTCGGTTCATCTTGGGAGTCACCGATGATCTGTTTTACTTCAAGTCCATAATTTTCGTTCAATAGCTTTTTGAGTCGGACTAATTCTTCATCATTTAGTGAACGGCTTCCGAGATCCATGTTCATTGTCAAGCCTGATAATGAGTGCTCTAAACTTGCCATTCGTTCTATAATTGCCTGTTCAATCTCGTCCATCGTGGCTTCCGGATCAATAATCAGGCGCATACCGTCACGGAAGCCTTTCAGTTCAACGGTTGGACGCGATTCGTTCTGCATTTCACTCCTCTTATAGAATAACAATCATAGAACCTAGTTTTCAACTGTTGCTAAAACATAGGGACCGTCAGGAAGCGCAGCAATTTGAGCATCGGTTCCATGTTTGGCAAGGACGCGCTCGATCCCTTCTGCCGGAGTTCGGATTGGCTGCACAAACAGATCTTTCAACTGGTCATAAGGTATGCCATCAGCATAGCAGTATATTTCGGCTTTTTTGGCGGCTTTTGCCAATTCTTCCAATTGCCATTGGTCAATGACAAAGTTCGTAGGGTCGTGAATATCGTGAATAAACTGCTTCAGGTCTTTTGTTTTCAAGATTATATCCGTGAAAGGCCCGCTCCCAATTCCTTGGCTACACTCCGCGACTAGAATAATGCTTCCATCCTGTCTAACGATTTCTACCGCTGCTAGCATTCCCTTGACTGCTTGATAAAACGTGGTGTCGAGTGGATAACCTGCACTTGACACCACGACAGCGTCGACAGGTTCTGGCAATGTTACTTTCACCTGTTTTTCGACGAATTTTACGCCGGCCAGATGAGATTCGACGATGTCGCCAGCAAATATACCGGTGAGCCTGCGTTGGTCATCGATTGTGACGTTCACGTTAAAGTCTACGCCAGCCATCAGGGCAATCTCGGTAGCTTCGATATGGAGTGGGTTGCCCTCAAGAATACCAACTGAAGCCTTGGGGTGTTCAAGTACCTGCGGTCCGTGCAACACTTTCATCGTCTCGATTGAAGCCAGTCCGGGACAGATTGATTTGCGTCCACCGGAATATCCTGCCATCAGATGCGGTTCAATCAGGGCAGTAGTGACCTTTAAGTCCGATTGCAGATAGGTTTTATCGATATAAACTGGCGCACCGCCCTGCGTTAAGCCGAGATATTTGTGCGTTTCGATTTTCTGTGAAAAATGGTTAACTATTCGATAGTTGGTCATGATCTCGGTGCCGACCATTTCTTCGAGTTCTTTTCCCTCGTTAGGGCGGTGGATGCCTGTTGCAATCAGAATCGTGATTTTTTCGCGCGGAATGCCACTGGATTCCAGTGTCTGTAGAATTGGTGGTAGGATAAGTTTGTTGGGGACGGGTCGTGTTACGTCAGAGATGACGATGCAGGCGGAGGTCCGATTCTTCGCTAAGGCGGCTAGCGGTGCGGAGTGAATTGGTGACTTAATCGCATCCCAAACTGCACGCTCTGGCTGTTGAACTGGGACAGATTTCTGGAGGGTTAGTACACCTGCCAAATTCTGGTCAGGGATATCGACATCTAACAGACCGCGCCCATATTTCATGCCAACTCGCATTAGAATTCACCTCAATTTGCTGACTTCAAGGTTAGGAGGCTTTATGTATACCCTAGTGTTATAACATTATAAACAAGATGCTGTCCCGAATGCAAGTCTTTTTTCAAGTAACCACTCGGAAAGTGCGCTACTCAGTTTCATTCAGGAATCTGTATCACGATTAGCTTCGTTTTATAGAAGATCAAACCGGCACAGAATTTGACACTTGACGAATTGAGGGGTTATGTGGAATAATTTTAGGTTCCTGTCGAAGATATGGAGGATGATTGTATATGCTAAGAGTTGGGATTAATGGTTTTGGTCGAATTGGACGCAACGCATTGAGGGCCGCATTAAAAAATAAAAACGTAGGTCTTGATTTTGTGGCAATTAACGATTTAACAGACCCAGAAACACTTGCGCACCTGCTCAAATATGATTCGGTGCTTGGGGAACTTGATGCCGATGTCCAACCAACAAATAACGGACTTATTGTCGATGGGAAAAAGATACTCGCCTTTTCCGAACGAGATCCAGCTGCGCTCCCTTGGAATACTTTAGGAATTGACGTTGTTATTGAATCGACAGGTTTTTTTACGGATGGAAGGGATGCGTCGAGGCATCTGGAGGCGGGCGCGAAAAAAGTGGTGATCTCTGCACCTGCTAAGAACGAGGATATCACTGTCGTGCTGGGTGTTAACGAAGATAAATACGATAAAGAGAAACATCATATTATCTCCAACGCTTCCTGTACGACGAATTGTCTAGCGCCGCTTGCCAAGGTGCTTTTGGAAAATTTTGGCATCCACAGTGGTCTGATGACAACTATCCATTCGTATACGAACGATCAGCAAGTACTGGATCTCCCACATGAAGATATACGTCGGGCTCGCGCGGCTGCGCTTTCGATGATTCCGACGTCCACAGGCGCAGCAAGCGCGATTTCGCTGGTCATTCCTGAACTAGAAGGGAAATTTGATGGGATGGCGGTTCGGGTTCCAACACCGAACGTATCTGTAGTAGATCTCACCGTTGACCTAGAAACGAAAGCGAGTGTAGAAGCGGTTAATGCAGTTGTGAAGAAAGCTGCCGAGGGAGAACAGCGAGGAATCCTAAGTTATTCAGAAGTTCCACTTGTATCGGTTGACTTCAAGGGTAACCCCCATTCGTCGATCTTTGATGCAGAGTTTACAAGGGTCATTGATGGCAAATTGGTGAAAGTTCTCTCTTGGTATGATAACGAGTGGGGATACTCAAACCGTTTGGTTGAACTGGCTGCGCGTGTTTTATAATATACAGCGTGTACCTCAAACCGTCCGGAATTATATTGAATCTTGTTTGCCCTAATAGGAGAAAATGCGCACACCAATCATTGTCGGTAATTGGAAACTCAACAAGACCATCCATGAGGCGGTAGGGCTTGTCAACTCACTTCAGCTACTGGTCGTGGAAGTCGCTGATGTCGAAATCGTCGTCGCCCCTGTGTTTACTGGGCTGTCCGTAGTGGCGCAGGCATTAGCAGGCGGGAATATTCGGCTCGCAGCGCAGGATGTCTTTTGGGAGGACAGCGGTGCATTCACTGGTGAAGTGTCACCGGGAATGCTCAAGGATGTTGGTTGTGACTACGTCATCATTGGTCACTCCGAACGTCGGCAATATTTCGGTGAGACAAATGAAAACGTCAACCGCAAGGCGAAGGCAGCGCACGCGCACGGCTTGATACCGATAATTTGCGCAGGCGAAAGTCTTGAGGAGCGAGAGGCTGGCAGAACCGGAGCAGTGGTCAAGCGCCATATTCTCAACGGTATAGCCGGATTATCCGCAGATCAGATCGTGTCCACCGTAATTGCCTATGAACCGGTCTGGGCAATCGGGACAGGACAGAATGCAACTCCGGACCAAGTCCAAGAGGTGCACGCACTTATCAGGTCATTCTGCTCAGAAATTTATTCGGCTGAGGTGGCATCGCGGGTCCGGATTCAGTATGGTGGGAGTGTTAAACCGGAGAATGCTGCTGCGTTGATAGCGCAACCCGATGTCGATGGTGCGTTGGTCGGTACAGCCAGCTGGGAGGCGGAGTCGTTTGCCCAAATCGTCAAAGCTGCAAACGAGGCTTTTTTGAATTAATTAAAAAAAGAAAATTATTACGAAAGTGAGGAACTATTATGGAAATCATTGTTGGTTTTATTCTTGTGCTCTTTGTACCTGCCTGTATTCTACTGCCCATTATTATCCTGTTGCAAGATAGTAAGGGGGAAGGGCTTTCATCAAGTGCATTTGGTGGAGCGGGTGGCAGCATGCAATCTGTTTTGGGTGGACAAGGTGCCGCAACCTTTCTTTCCAAGATTACAACTTGGATCGCTATCGGATTCATGGTGATGGCACTATTTCTGATGCGTTTCTACGGTGAAACAGGCGGTGAATTAAAGCCACTCCAGGAAGAGGCAGCAGAGGTTGAAGTAACAATTACACCTCCAGATGAGACAACCGAAGCGGGTGAAGCACCTGATATTGCCGAGACGGATGGAACGGATTCGTCATCTGACAGCACGGATGATGTTGGAGAAAGTGCTGGGAAATAGGACGTGGATGAGATTAAAATCCGGTAGGTATACTTAGTGGAAGGCAAATGGGAATCTACATGAGTATACCTCCTGTTATCCTTCACCTGTCCTGAGGCTTAAAACACTAGAAAGTGCTCGCCTAAATTCTTATAAAGCGGATTATCGTTATATTTTCTGTGCGGATGACACATCTCAATACCCCACACTAAATTCTTCTCGTGCTGTGAGCGAACCGATGTCCGATCAGTCTATCCCCCAACAATTTTGGAAGGTTCATCCGTTGCGTGAAAACTGGACGCGATCAATCTTCCTCTTACTCTTTCTCCTCCTCCTGTTTTCAGGTATTTACTGGCTTTTCCAGTCGGCTTTTATCACCCTTCTGTCCACAATCTTTGTAACTAGCTCTTTATATCGGTATTTTGTTCCGTTCCGTTATGAGCTGTACGAGCATGAGCTTGTCGTCACAGCCCCCTTTTATCGCCTAACGAAGTCTTGGGAGGCTTTTCGCAGCTTTTACGTTGACAATAACGGAGTGCTATTGAGTCCTTTCACCAAACCCTCGCGACTTGAAAACTTTCGCGGTGTCTATGTTCGCCTTGGTGCGAACCGATCCGAAGTGCTTGATTTCATTACACACAAGATTCCAACCTAATGGCAGATAGTAAATTCAAACTTATCCACACAGATTCTCGGACGCAAGCTAGAGTAGGACAACTGCGAACAGCACACGGTGTTGTCAATACCCCTATCTTCATGCCCGTTGGCACACGCGGAACGGTTAAGACGTGCACGCCTCACGATCTCGTTGAAATTGGGACAGAAATTATCCTTGGTAATACTTACCATCTATATTTACGCCCAGGGCACCGAATCGTCGAACAGGCAGGTGGATTACATAAATTTATGGCGTGGAAGAAACCGATCCTCACAGACAGCGGTGGGTTTCAGGTCTTCAGCTTGGGACCGCTTCGCACAATTACTGAGGAAGGTGTCGAGTTTCGCTCTGAGATTGATGGATCTAAACACTTTATCAGCCCGGAGCGCTCTATCGAAATCCAGAACACGCTTGGCGCAGACATCATTATGGTTTTCGATGAGTGTCCGCCGCTGCCCAGCGATTACGAGTATCTCAGGAAATCGATGGAAATGACGCTGCGTTGGGCAAAACGTTGCAAAAAGGCACACCGGAACCGCAATCAACAGTTGTTCGGTATTGTACAAGGCGGGATGGAAAAGTCGCTGCGAAAGATTAGTGTGGAAAAGACTGTGGAGATTGGCTTCCCCGGCTATGCGATCGGTGGGCTTAGTGTTGGCGAAGAAAAACCTTTAATGTATGAGACATTAGCCTACACAGCACCGTTGTTGCCGAAAGATGCACCGCATTACCTAATGGGTGTCGGAACACCGGAGGATTTGGTGTACGGTGTAAGTTGTGGAGTGGATATGTTCGATTGCGTAATGCCGACGCGCAACGCACGAAACGGTTCACTCTTTACGACACTCGGTACGCTTAAAATCCGCAACGCAAAGTACAAGACAGATTTTACACCGCTCGATCCGAACTGTATCTGCCATACTTGCCAGAATTTTACACGTGCCTATCTGCGACACTTACATCTCGAAAACGAGATTCTTGCACACCGACTGCTCACGCTTCACAATCTGCATTTCTATCTGAGCCTGATGCGAGGTGTCCGGCAGGCGATTTCGGACGGCACATTCGCCCATCTGAAGGATGACATCGGCGGCTTGATGCAGGCCGGACAGAAATCAGAGACCAAAGAAACGGAATCCAAGAAAGCTGACAAGAAGAAGGGTGACTTGCGTAGGACGCTAGATGAATCATCCACAGACTCTTCAAACCGCAGACGCAGACGGGCAGCAATATAGCGGAGTTACTGTTATACAAATAAAATCCGAAGGAGATTGAGTGCAATGAGGAGAAAATACTGGATTTTCGGACTGGCGATTTTTTCGACATCAATATTTGTACTGCTGTGCTTAAACTACGCCGAAAGCCAGAGTGATTTGGTCAAACGTGGAAAATACCTCGTTGATGCCGCGGGGGCTTGTGGTCAGTGTCATACTCCGCGCAAGGGCGCGGAGATGGATATGAGTATGTATCTCGCGGGCCATCCTGCGAGTGCACCGTATCCCAAATTCGATATGAGCATGATGCAGCGCGGTATTTTTATGGTCGCTGCACCGACTCTTGCGGCATTTTCGATGCCCTTTGGGACAACGTTTGCCGCCAATCTAACGCCTGATAAAGAGACGGGGCTCGGTGAGTGGACGGAAAAGATGTTCGTTGACACAATGCGAACTGGATATCATCAAGGTGATACGAGCAATCGACAGCTCTTACCACCGATGCCGATTAAGAATGCCTACGCAAACCTGAGAGACGAAGATCTCAAGGCGATGTGGGCGTATCTGAAGACCATCAAGCCGGTCAAGAACGAGGTGCCCGCAGCGCTCAATCGCATGGGCAGACCTTTTTAGACTTCGATACCTCCTGATACTCATGAAAAATCTAATTATTATCGGCGGTGGGTTAGCAGGCAGCGAAGCGGCATGGCAGGCGGCTGAACGCGGCATCCAAGTATATCTTTATGAGATGCGTCCATCTACCGCAACCGGTGCCCATCTCACCGCTAACCTTGCGGAGTTGGTCTGTTCCAACTCACTCGGATCGGATCTGCCAGATCGTGCCTCTGGCGTTCTTAAGACAGAATTGCGTCGGCTGGGATCGATGCTGCTGGAGTGCGCCTATAAAACGGCGTTGCCCGCAGGCAGTGCGTTGGCAGTAGATCGCGAGGCTTTCGCTCAACTCATAACCGCACGAATTTCGAATCATCCCAAGATTGAAGTGGTGCGGGAAGAGGTTACTACCCTCCCTGACGAACCCACCATCATCGCTTCTGGCCCACTTACCTCACCAAGTCTCTCAGAGGCAATTGCTGCCCTAAGTGGACAGGAACACCTTTACTTCTTCGATGCCATTGCCCCAATTGTAAGTTTGGAGTCAATTAACTTGACGATTGCTTTCCGTGCTTCACGTTATGGGCGGGGAGAACAGGTGGAGGGCGATTACATCAACTGTCCGATGAACCGCGATGAATACGATTCTTTTGTCGATGCGTTACTCCGCGCAGAACGCATTGAACTGGAATCTTTTGAGCAGGCGTTGGAGCAAGGGGTGAGGGCAGGTTGGCATCAATTCTTTGAAGGGTGTTTACCGGTGGAAATTTTAGCGCGACGTGGTCATGAGAGTCTCGCATTTGGTCCAATGCGTCCGGTGGGGTTAACCGACCCGCGTACCGGTCGACGGCCTTACGCGGCAGTACAACTGCGCCAAGACAACCTTGCCGGTACGCTCTATAACATGGTCGGTTTTCAAACGAACCTGAAGTTTCCTGAGCAGAAGCGGATTTTCCGCACAATCCCTGGACTTGAAAAAGCCGAGTTCGTGCGCTATGGACAGATGCACCGCAACACCTTTATTGATGCACCAACACTGCTACGTCCCACGCTTCAGTTTTGTGGGCGAGAAAACCTCTTTTTTGCGGGACAAATCACCGGTGTTGAAAGCTATATGGGCAACATCGCAACAGGCTTGCTCGCCGGCTGGAACGCCGCACGCCTACTGCATGATCAAGCCCCATTATCCCTACCGATCACTACGATTCTTGGATCGCTTTGCCACTACGTGACCCACGCGAGTCCGGCTGATTTTCAACCGATGAAGGCAAATTTCGGGATCCTACCTCCCTTGGACACAAGCGAACGCCTCAATAAACGGAAACGTGCTGCCGCCTATGCAGAACGGGCGTTGGCAGATATAGAGGCTTTTCTGGGAGGAATCGAAGATACGATTTAGGAGAAATCCACCATCGCTTTCACCAATCGCTAAACAGTAATTCTTGTTATCCAGCCGGAGGTGGCGTCGCAGTAGAGGAAATCATCTCCGAAGATTGACAGACCATGTGGCTCAGGATTATCCTCTGGCACCTCAATCCGATCTAGTTCTGCACCGCTCTCCACATCGAGCTTGACGATTACCCGGTCAGAGGTGTGCACAACCCAAACGCCATCCTCCACCCGCACTACACCGTGTCCCCGTCCGTACGGAAGCGGAATCGAGTTTTGCACAGACCAATCCGAAATCCGCACCTTGTGCATGATCTGGTTCTTCAACGTTTGGACCCAGAGATACCCCTCTTCATAATGATCATACTCCACACCATGTGTGCCACCACCATCCGGTACGGGATACCGACCTAGGCATTCCCCGGTATGTGGGTCGGTCTTAATAATTTCTCCCAGCCCAGATTTCGCATCATTTGGTCGCGTTGGACGCCATTGGTCTCCAGAACCGTTCGCCGCTAGCCAGAGTGCCCCATCGCCATAACACATACCACTAGTGTTAGAGCAGTCGCTCGGAATATCCCGAACCAATTTAGTCACCCCGTAAGCTGATGCTTCGGTAATTTCTACCAACGCCACCCGATCGGTGATTTGGTCTACGATCCACAGACCTTCATCCGTTACCTGCAAGCCGTTCGGTACACCGTAGGGTGCACGAAATAACTTCTCAATTTTTCTGCCCATCTGTTTGTCCTTCCTTTATATTAGACTGCGATAGTAGTAACCGTCCGGAATTATAGCACGATTTTGCAAAAATACAACAAATTTTCCACATTGCCTAAGATCGCACTATCGATATGGGAATTTTCTATGTTCTGATGATTCAGGAAAACGGTTGCGTTTATTACTAAAACAGGGTAAAATTACCATTACCCTCCGCATTTGATGGAGGAACTCACTCTGGCAGAGCGTAACAAAACCGCTTAGGTTTGACTTGCGATGACATAAATCCGATGCTAACTCCCGCTAAAAAATTCGACCTTCCCACAGAAGTCATCTCTAACGAACTGGTTGCCGAGAACCACTATCTACTGAGTTGTTCGTGTCCAGAGATTGCCGAAAGCGCGCTACCCGGACAGTTCATCCACGTACTGATCTCGCAAGGTAGTGGATTACTGCTTCGGCGTCCGTTTACAATCTACACTGTTGAAAGCGATCAGATCACAATGCTCTATC
>JAGWBT010000031.1:10637-32655 GCA_021295755.1 Candidatus Poribacteria bacterium | reverse complement strand
GCCGGGTTACAGCCGCTGATAACGTTGTGCAGTATGCGGTCCAGTTAGCGCGGGCAACCCGTCCCAAAGGCAAAGATGCACCAGATTTCATCCAACAGTGGGTGAGGTGGGGTGCCGGTCCACGGGCGGGGCAGTACCTCATCCTTGGTGCGAAAGCACGCGGCATTCTACGGGGGCGCGTGAACGCATCTATAGAAGACGTTAAATCGGTGGCACATGCCGTCCTCCGGCATCGCGTACTCACCAATTTTCACGCGGAAGCTGAGGGCGTTGATTCCGATGCTGTAATCACCCGATTGTTGGACACCGTCCAAGAACCGGCGATACGGATGTAGTTAATTTGTGGAAATATCATTCAGCAATATTCCGTTAATTTCGGAGCAGTGTAAAAAACTTAACAAAAAACATAGAAAAGTGCTTGACATTCAATTGTCAGTTTGGTATAATTCGTCCTTTGACGCTAACTTAGGATTTTCGCTTCAAATTGGGCGGAAAGGGGAGGACTCTATAGTTCTAAAACACTCTGGCGTGTTTTTCACAGTTACTTCGTTATAGAGGACAACTTTGTGAGCCCCCATGGCGGGGCTTTATTTATGCCTGCACATCATTAGTCAATCGAGGTCGATATGCCAACAATAAATCAGCTAGTCAGAAAATCTCGAAAAAGAACAAGCAAGAAAAGCAAATCTCCAGTCTTGGAAAGCTGCCCCCAACGGCGCGGCATCTGTCTACAAGTCAGGACAATAACACCTAAGAAACCGAATTCGGCACTTCGCAAGGTCGCTCGTGTCCGTTTCACGAACGGTCAAGAAGCTACCTGCTATATCCCCGGCATAGATCATAATCTTCAAGAACACTCAGTTGTACTCGTGCGAGGCGGGAGAGTCAAGGATTTGCCCAATGTCAGATATCACATTGTCCGAGGCACATTAGATACAGCGGGTGTTGAAAATCGGCGGCAAGCCAGATCCAAATATGGCGCAAAGAGTACCGGTTAGAGGAGGCAGATAAGGTATGCCACGTCGTGCAGAAGTTGTTAAACGGGACGTACTCCCAGATCCAAAATATAATAGTAAGCTGGTTGCGAAATTTATAAACTTCTTAATGGCTCGTGGAAAAAAAAGTGTTGCTCGCGCGATTCTATATAATAGTATTGACATTGTTGAGAAACGTGCCAACCAAGATGGACTCACAGTCTTCCACGACGCAATTAACAACGTTAAACCGGTTCTTGAGATTCGGTCTCGGCGAGTTGGGGGAGCAACCTACCAAGTTCCCGTTGATGTTAAGGCAGAACGTCGCACAACATTGGCACTCCGTTGGATTATCCAGTCTGCAAGAGAGCGTGGAGAGAAAACGATGGCAGAGCGGCTGGCGGGAGAACTATTAGATGCCGCTGGGAATGATGGGGCTTCAATTCGCAGAAAACTTGATCAACACCGCATGGCAGAGGCGAATCGGGCGTTTGCACATTATCGATGGTAAGTTGAGCGCAGCGAAATCCCGCCTGTCCCGACTTATCGGGGATCTATCGGGGCGGTAATTTTTTATCTTTTTATTGTATCACGGAAAGTTTGAAGAAAAATGAGAGCAACAAAACGAAATCAAATGACCTCTGAAAAGCGGCGTTCTATAGAGCAGCGCCGCTTTCCATTGACCCATACACGCAACATCGGCATCATGGCACACATTGATGCAGGCAAGACAACTGTGACCGAACGCATGTTGTACTACACAGGCAAAGTGCATCGTATGGGCGAGGTCGACGACGGCACAACGACAATGGATTGGATGGCACAGGAACAGGAACGAGGTATTACCATCACTGCTGCCGCAACAACGTGCCAATGGGATGGACACGGTATCAACATTATTGATACTCCCGGACATATCGATTTTACGGTTGAAGTTGAAAGATCGCTGCGAATCCTTGATGGAGCTGTCGCTGTTTTCTGTGCAGTGGGCGGCGTAGAGCCTCAATCAGAAACAGTTTGGAGACAAGCAGACAAATATCAGGTGCCACGCATTGCACTGATCAATAAAATGGATCGAACCGGTGCAGACTTTTTCCGAACAGTCGAAATGATGGTCGAACGGCTCGGTACTTCGGCAGTCCCAATTCAATTGCCAATCGGTTCTGCGGAAAGTTTCAATGGCATTGTCGATCTGATTTCACTCAAAGGCTTGGCATGGGACGAAGCCAGTTCCGGATCTATAATGTTTGAGACAGATATTCCGGATGAAATGATGGGAAGTGTTCTGGAATATCGGGAACAGATGTTAGAAGCAATTGCCGAGTGTGACGATGACCTCTTAGCCAAATATATTGATGGGGTTGAGTTATCGGAAGAAGAGATTAAAGCGGGTTTGAGGAGTGCGACGTTAAGCGGAAAAATTGTTCCCGTCTTGTGCGGCACCGCCCTCAAGAATAAAGGCGTCCAACCGTTACTAGATGCAGTGGTCGATTATCTGCCCTCCCCAACAGATGTTCCACCAGTAACCGGCTTGGATCCAGAAGTTGAAGAGGAAGGAACCCGTTTAGCAGATGATGATGCGCCTTTTTCTGCGCTAGCATTCAAAATTACAACCGATCCGCACGTTGGCAAACTCACATTCCTCCGTGTTTACTCCGGTGTTTTGGCGAAAGGGATGACTGTATATAACAGTACGCACCGAAAGTTTGAAAGGATCGGCAGATTGATGCAGCTGCACGCAAACAAGCGTGAGGAGCGCCAAGCCATCTATGCAGGCGATATCGCTGCCATCATTGGCTTCAAGTCCGTGATGACTGGGGATACTATCTGCGATCCGAATGACCCAATCGTCTTGGAATCAATGGCATTTCCATCTCCAGTAATGTCCATCGCTATCGAGCCTCAAACCAAGTCGGATATCGAAAAGATGAACATCGCACTATCAAAGTTAGCTGAAGAAGACCCAACTTTTAAGGTTCATCAGGACTCAGAAACAGGACAAACACTCCTGTCCGGCATGGGAGAGTTACATCTAGAAATTATTGTGGATCGCTTGATTCGAGAATTTAAGGTTTCAGCAGAGATTGGCCAACCTCAAGTTTCATACCGTGAGACTATCCAACGTTCCGTAACAGCGAACGAGCGTTTTGTTCGTCAATCCGGTGGGCGCGGTCAATTCGGACATGTGGTCATTGAAATTTATCCATTAGAACAAGGATCTGGTTTTGAATTCGTCAACGAAATCAAGGGAGGCGCTATTCCTCAAGAGTATATACCCGCTGTTCGTAAAGGGGTTGAAGAGGCAATAACCGCCGGAACTTTAGGGGGTTATCCCCTCGTTGATGTAGGTGTGCGATTGTATGATGGTTCTTACCACCCCGTTGATTCTTCAGAGATTGCATTTTCAAACGCCGCTCGGATCGCCTTCAAAGACGGAGTGAAACGCGCAAATCCGATACTGCTTGAACCAATCATGGAGATTGAAGTTATTGCTCCGGAT
Organism: Candidatus Poribacteria bacterium; assembly: GCA_021295755.1. Lineage (NCBI taxonomy): Bacteria > Candidatus Poribacteria > Candidatus Poribacteria bacterium. The sequence goes on along the minus strand of JAGWBT010000031.1, from coordinate 29,181 downwards.
GACTATTTGGGAAAGGTAATGGGGGATTTAAATGCGCGTCGTGCACAAATTCTCCAGACAGATATGCACCCCAAGTCCGGAACGCAGGTTATCAAAGCCTATGTTCCACTTGCTGAAATGTTCGGCTATGTAAAAACGCTCCGTTCTTTGACGCAAGGACGGGCAACTTATTCAATGGAGTTTGCACATTATAGTTCCGTTCCTCAGAGTATTGCTGAAGAAATTATCTCATCAAAATGATTTACTGTTTAACCGTTCCCGCTGTTGACATGGCTTGTTGCCAGAGTTTAGCAGTGAGGTCAACGGAGGTTATTTAAGTTTACTAGAATGTGAGGAGATTTACTCATGGCAAAGGCAAAATTTGAAAGGACTAAGCCACACGTCAATGTTGGCACAATTGGACACGTTGATCATGGTAAGACCACATTAACAGCTGCAATTACTATGGTGTTGTCAAATCTCTCTGGAAGTGAGTATGTAAAGACTTACGAAGAGATTGATGCGGCTCCCGAAGAGAAGGAACGTGGGATTACCATTAACACCGCGCACGTTGAGTATGAGACGGAAAATCGACACTACGCTCACGTAGACTGTCCCGGACACGCTGACTACATTAAAAACATGATTACCGGTGCGGCGCAGATGGATGGTGCAATCCTTGTTGTCTCCGCTGCTGACGGTCCCATGCCCCAAACCCGTGAGCATGTTCTTTTGGCACGACAGGTGAATGTGCCGAGTCTCGTTGTCTACCTGAATAAAGCAGACATGGTTGACGACGAAGAACTCCTAGAGTTAGTAGAACTCGAAGTTCGAGAACTACTCACTGAATATGAGTTCCCCGGCGATGACATCCCAATTATTAGCGGGTCTGCCCTCGAAGCTATGGAAAGTGGTGGGGATCCGAACGCCGAAGAATGTAAGTCAATTTTAGAACTTATGGAGGCATGTGACAGTTGGATTCCGGAACCGGTTCGAGATGTTGATAGGCCCTTCCTAATGCCTGTAGAGGATATCTTCTCAATCACTGGACGGGGCACGGTTGTGACCGGTCGTGTCGAACGCGGTATTGTTAATGTTGGCGACACAGTTGAAATTGTTGGGCTTGCACCGACCACTGACACGGTTGCAACCGGCGTGGAGATGTTCCGTAAACTGCTTGACGAAGGTCGCGCAGGCGATAATGTCGGTGTCCTGCTTCGTGGTATTGAACGTGAGGACGTTGAGCGCGGGCAAGTTCTCGCCGCTCCGGGCAGTATTACCCCGCACACGAATTTCGCGGCTGAAATCTATATTCTGAACAAAGACGAAGGTGGTCGCTGGACACCATTTTTCAGTGGCTATCGTCCGCAGTTCTACTTCCGTACAACGGATGTGACGGGTGTGATGAATCTTCCCGAAGGCGTTGAAATGGTAATGCCCGGAGATAATATCCAAATTACCGTTGAACTCACCAAACCCATTGCTCTGGAAGAGGAGCTGAGGTTTGCCATTCGTGAAGGTGGACACACCGTCGGAGCCGGTGTTGTTTCAGAGGTTATTGAGTAATAACCACCCGAGGTACATTGGTGCATTAGTTCAGTAATGCACCAATGAACTAACGAACCAAATTTGGTTGGAGTATCAATGGATAACCAGAAAATCAGGATTCGTCTGAAATCATTTGATTACCGTTTGTTAGATCACTCCGCGGGTCAAATCGCGGAGACCGCCCGGCGGACAGGCGCATTAGTCTCGGGCCCGATTCCGCTTCCGATTAAGCAGCACATTTACACTGTACAGCGATCGACATTCAAAGACAAAAAATCCCGCGAACAGTTTCAAATGCGCATTCACAAACGGTTACTGGATATTTTACAGACGACTCCCAAGACAGTTAATGCGCTAATGCGCTTAGATCTACCAGCTGGCGTTGATGTCAAAATTACGCTTCTGTAGGCACACGTCGTTGAACCTGAACACCCTCGTTGCGGAGATGTAACATGAGTAGTGGAATATTAGGAAAAAAGATTGGCATGACACAAATCTTTGACGAATCCGGGGCTGCAATCCCAGTCACGGTTGTCGAAGCGGGTCCCTGCCCGATAGTACAGGTTAAAACGCAAGACCGTGAGGGTTATAATGCCATCCAATTAGGCTTCGGCTCTCGGCGCGAAAACAAGGTCAATCGCCCTGAAAGCGGACATTTCCAAAAAGCGAATGTCACACCACATCGATTTTTGCGGGAAGTGCGTGTTGAGAGTACAGAAGGTTTGGACGTTGGCTCAAGCATTGACGTGGGCATTTTCTCGCCTGGGGATTTCGTTGATGTGACGGGAACATCGAAAGGGCGTGGATTCACGGGTGTGGTTAAACGGTGGGGATTTGCGGGTATGAAACAGACACACGGTAGTGAAAAAAACCATCGGCGCCCGGGCTCCATCGGCCATAGTGCATGGCCCTCGCGCGTTTTCAAAGGTAAAAAGATGCCCGGACGGCATGGTGGGAAACAGGCGACGACCCAGAATCTACAGATTGTCCAAGCAGATTCTGACAGAAACCTATTGCTTGTTAAAGGTGCTGTTCCCGGCCCACCTAATGGACTACTTATTATCAAGAAGGCAGTAAAGGCTGAACAATAAATATACCCTTTTGAGGATTATCACGCATGGCAGCTTTAGACGTATACGATCGTTCTGGAGATACCCTAAAACAAAGAGAGTTATCTGACGCATTCATAAATGCAACTGTTAATGAGGCAGTTATACATCAGTGCGTCGTTGCGCACCTTGCAAACCAACGTCGAGGCACTGCTTCCACCAAAACACGTTCAGAAGTCCGTGGGAGTGGCAAAAAGCTATATCGCCAGAAAGGAACAGGTCGTGCCCGAGTCGGAGACGGCCAATCTCCAATACGGGTGCATGGCGGCGTTGCATTCGGCCCAAAGCCGCGCAGCTATCGTCAACGCACCCCGAAGAAGATACGTCAACTCGGATTACAATCGGCTTTAGCAGCCAAATTTCAAAGTGATGATTGCATTCTGATTGAAGACTTTACGTTAGATGCTCCGAAAACGAAGGATATGGTTCAACTTGTAGGGAATTTAGGGATCGCGGATAAAGTCCTCTTTGTCCTCGGTCAATCCGAATCTAATATCCATCTATCTGTACGGAATATCCCGAACGTAAACAGTTGTGTTTGGAATACCCTTAATGTGTACGATGTGCTTTGGCATGATAAGATTGTCTTCACTGAAAGTGCAGCGGAAAAGATAGAAGAAAAGTTCGCTCAGCCAACAGATGATTTATCAGTTGAGGAAGCATAGATGAAAGACCCATATCGGATTATCAAGCAACCGTTAATAACAGAAAAGACCACAATCCTCAGAGAATCGAACAAATACGCCTTTGTTGTTGATATTAAGGCTAATAAAGCGGATATCCGTAAAGCGGCCGAAGAACTATTCGATCTCAAGGATAAGATTGTGAAGATTAATACCATGCAGGTTAGCGGGAAGACCAAAGGACAATTCTGGCGGTATCGGCAGGGGCGACGACCTCACTGGAAAAAGGTAATCATCACTGTTACTGAAGGAACAATCATTGAGGCTTTTGAAACAATCTAGCGACGCACGTTTGAAGCCTTACTAGGAGGGATTTAGCGTGGCAGTTAAAACATATTCACCCGTCACACCCAGTCGTCGATTTATTACAGGGGACGCTTTTGAAGAGGTGACCCAGCGGCAATCCGAAAAATCGCTAACAACGGGATTAAAGAAAAAGGGGGGGCGTAATTCGTTGGGGCGTATGACCGTCCGTAGGCGCGGTGGTGGTCATAAACGACGGTATCGAGCTATTGAATTTAAGCGTGATAAATGTGGAATCCCCGCTAAGGTTACCTCGATCGAGTATGACCCGAGTCGATCTGCCCGTATTGCCCTGCTTCATTACGCCGATGGAGAGAAACGCTATATCATCGCACCTCTAGGACTACAGGTTGATGATGTATTAAACGCTGGACCAGATGCGCCCATCAGAGTTGGCAACGCTTTGCCGCTTGAAAGGATCCCTCTCGGCACTTCGATACATAACATAGAAATGCAGCCGGGTAAAGGCGGGCAACTCGTACGAAGCGCAGGTGCTGTGGCACAATTAGTAGACCGTGAAGGAAAGTACGCACGTATTCAAATGCCTTCCGGCGAAGTTCGCTTGCTTCCTGTGACATGTATGGCAACGATTGGACAGGTCGGTAATGTTGATCACGCAAACCTATCTATCGGTAAAGCAGGACGAAACCGATGGAAAGGACATCGTCCCAAAGTGCGCGGTGTGGCAATGAATCCCCATGATCATCCGCATGGCGGTGGCGAAGGAAAAAGTGCTGGTGGAAGACACCCCGTAACACCGTGGGGAGTTCCAACCAAAGGATATAAAACAAGAGATCCTAAAAAACGATCTGGCAGATATATTGTCAGTCGGCGGAAGTAATTTATCTCAACTGACATAGAGGTTTCGTGTCTTTTCGACCATATTCAGGAGGAGCGTCATGCCCCGTTCTGTAAAAAAAGGGCCTTACATAGATTCAAAACTTCTCAAAAAAATCGAAGCGATGAATCGGTCTGGGACCAAACGTGTGATTCGCACATGGTCTCGCAGATCTATGGTGACCCCGGACCTAATTGGTCATACGCTTGCCATTCATAACGGCAAGAAATTTTTCCCTGTTTATATCACAGAAAACATGGTGGGGCATAAACTGGGTGAATTTTCTCCTACTCGTACATTCAGAGCGCATGCGAGTGGGGGAGCAAGATAAAGTATACTGAATTACAAAGATAAACTCGGTTTTCGTACACCCCACGTTCAAAAAATTGAGATGATGAGCGGAAGTTATTACAAATGCTCAAGCTAATTTAGGAGATTTTTAACATGGAGGCTCGAGCAAGTATCCGAAACGTGCCGATTGCCCCGCGCAAAGCGCGTTTGGTCGCTGATTTAGTTAAGGATCAATACGTCGAAGAGGCAATAAATCAATTAACATTTACACATAAAGCAGCCTCTCCTGTAATCCGCAAACTGATTCAATCAGCTACCGCGAATGCACGACATAATGCACAACAGCAGGGTGCCACTATTGACGAGAGCAATCTAGTTGTCAAACAGATTGTCGTCAACGATGGCATTACCCGACGATGGTTTCGCCCACGGGCACGAGGTATGGCAAACAGGATCTTACATCGTAGGTGCCATATTACAGTCGTACTAGACGAAGAGGAAAGTGAAGATGAGTATTGAGAATCCTACCGGTCTTCGGAATAGACTGACCCATGTTCCTTTACCTCCGTCGTTCGACAACCTTTGCCCAACCGAATTTTGGAGGAGAGTTTAGTGGGACAGAAAACGCACCCGCGTGGACTACGCCTAGGCATCATTGAAAATTGGGACTCGAAATGGTACAACGAGAAAGAGTATGCCCAATGGCTTCATGAGGATTTGAAAATTCAGTCTTTCATTAAGGAAAGATTGTCACGTGCCGGCATTTCTCGTATCGAAATCGAAAGGGTTGGCGATAGGTGTAATATTCATATACATACAGCGCGCCCTGGTATCGTCATTGGCCGGCGTGGTGTTGAAGCAGAAAAGTTACAAGCAGACTTAGAGCACATCCTGCAGACAGATTCAGGGTCAAACGGTGAGAAGACTGTTCGGATTAATGTCACCGAAATTAAGCGCCCTGAATTAGATGCCCAACTTGTCGCTGAAGCGGTTGCACTGCAAATTGTACGCAGATCCAATTTTAGGCAGGCAATGAAGAAAAGTATTATCGCTTCAATGAAAGCCGGCGCCCAAGGGGCTAAAATCAGTATCGGTGGTCGACTTGGAGGCGCTGAAATGGCACGCTCCGAATCAAATATTGAAGGCAGGGTGCCGCTGCATACGCTCAGAGCGAATATCGATTATGGCTTTGCTGAAGCCGATACAACCTACGGTAAGATTGGCATTAAAACGTGGATCTTTAAGGGCGAGATTATTGGCAGACCGGAGCTTCCAGGAACAGGTTCCCCTTCCAGCCGTGCTATGGAGGTGCCAACTGATTCTTCTGAAAGACGGCCAGCACGCTTTTCGGAGAGAGAAGGTCCACCAGCGAGATCTGAAGGTAGACCCAGACGAAGAAGAGATCAGGATAGGCGACGGGGACCACGTAGAACCAATCGTGAGAATACAAGATCGTAAACGTTCGTTCACGAGTATGAATTAGAAGGAGTACATAAAATGTTAATGCCCAAACGGGTTCTACACCGTAAAGTGCAGCGTGGAAAACGCCGTGGTAAACCTTACCGAGGTTCACGAATAGATTTCGGCGAGTATGGTTTGAAAGCAATGGAGCCGGGTTGGATTACAAGCCGCCAAATTGAATCTGCGCGAATCGCAATCACACGTCATGTGCGCCGTGGGGGAAAGGTTTGGATTAAAATCTTTCCGCATAAGCCCGTAACGAAGAAACCCGCTGAAACCAGAATGGGAAGCGGGAAAGGAGCGCCAGAGTTTTGGGTGGCTGTTGTTAAACCGGGGCGCATCTTATATGAATTGAGCGGTGTCCCAGAAAATGAAGCAAAAGAAGCCATGACCAGAGCAGCACACAAATTGCCGATTGAGACGAAGTTTATCAGTCGAACGGGAGAATAATCAAACAATGACCGCTAATGAGTTGCGCAACAAATCATCTGAGGAGTTAGAAAACGACCTTCAAGATTTTAAGGACACTGCGTTTAATATCAAGTTCCGAAGCATACTAGGGCAACTTGAAGATACATCCCAATTAAAAAAGGGCAAGAAGGATATCGCACGGATTCATACGATTCTTCGGCTACGTGAACTCGGAATCGAAGAGTCACCATAACTAAAGTTACGAGAGGAAAAGCGTGGACAAGCATCAGCGAGGAAATCGGAAACTCAGAACGGGTACTGTAACAAGCGATCGGATGGATAAAACCGTCGCCGTTGAAATTGTTCGGACTTATCAGCATCCCCTTTATAAGAAAATTGTGAGAAGTTCCACAAAGATTCTGGCTCACGACGAGCAGAATACATGTCGTGTCGGCGATCTCGTCCAAGTTGTTGAAGTTCGCCCGCTCAGTCGTCGTAAACGGTGGAAAGTTCGCCAGGTCGTCTCCAAAACAGAATCAATCGATGCGTAAGTGGAAGACGGGGTTACACTCAGGAAGGTAATGACCGATGGTTCAAGCATACACTCTATTAAATTGTGCGGATAATACAGGAGCAAAGCAGCTTATGTGTATTCGCGTGCTCGGCGGTAGTAGAAGGCGCTACGCACGAGTTGGTGATGTAATTGTGGCAAGTGTGAAAGAAGCAAATCCAAATAGCCAAGTTAAAAAGGGAGATGTTGTACGAGCTGTCGTCGTGCGTGCAACCAAGGAACATCGTAGACTCGATGGTTCTTATATCAAATTCGATAGGAATGCTGCCGTTTTGATTGATGCCCAAGACCAGCCTCGTGGAACACGCATTTTCGGTCCCGTTGCTCGCGAACTCAGAGAAAAAGCATTTGCACGAATTGTCTCTTTAGCACCAGAGGTCATATAGAGTCCCTTAGGAGGTAGTACCGTTGCAAACTAGATTTCATATAAGGAAAAACGACAACGTGTTAGTATTGAGTGGGAAGGATAAGGGTAAAACAGGTGTCATTCTAGAAATGCTGCCGCATAAACGCCGTGCCACTGTTGAAGGGATCCACATGATCAAAAGGCATACCCGTCCGAACCCGCAAGCACCGCAAGGTGGCGTTGTCGAAAAAGAAGGGACAATTAATATCGCTAACCTAAAGTTGATTTGCCCAAAATGTGATGCGCCCACCCGAACAAAGCGCAGTACCGTTGAGAAGGAAATTGGAGGGCGGACGAAAACATACCACATACGTGTGTGCAGAAAATGTGGTGAGTCTGCTGAACGCGACTAGAAGGTAAGAATTAATGAGTATATTTAAAGCTTTTTATCAAGAAGAAGTCTTCCCCGCGTTGCAACAACGTTTCAACTATTCAAATATTATGCAGGTGCCAAAGCTTAACAAGATAACCCTCAATATAGGGGTTGGTGCTGCTATACAAGATTCGAAACTTTTGGATAATGCCGTCGAAGAACTGACACAAATCAGTGGGCAGCGGGCAGTTGTTACCCGTGCCAAGAAATCTGTGTCAGCCTTCAAGGTCCGCACAGGTATGGCTATCGGCTGTAAAACAACCTTGCGGCAGGATAGGATGTATGAATTTTTTAATAAACTCGTCAACGTCGTCCTTCCCCAGATTCGTGATTTTCGTGGACTCTCCCCGGATTCCTTTGACGGGCGCGGTAACTATTCCTTGGGTCTCCAAGAGCAAGTCATTTTTCCAGAGATCGAATACGACACCATAAGTGAAATTCGCGGACTAAATATTACTATTGGAACAACTGCTCCAACCGATGAAGAAGGACACGAATTACTACGTCTGATGGGAATGCCGTTTAGAGAATCTTAGCATGGGTATGCTACCCCTTGATAGGAGTGAAGGAAAGGAGTCTTCATTTGGCAACAAAAGCTCTCATTGCCAAGCAAAAAAGAACCCCGAAGTTTCAGGTTCGAAAATATAATCGTTGTCGTAGCTGTGGCAGAGCCCGCAGTTATCTGCGAAAGTTTGATCTTTGCCGAATCTGTTTTCGCCTCTTTGCAAGATCGGGTAAAATTCCGGGAGTCACAAAGGCAAGCTGGTAGTACCTTATTTGTCGGCACGAGTAAAGGAGAACACTGATGTCAATGACAGATCCGGTTGCGGATATGCTGACCCGTGTTCGCAATGCGAATATGGTTGGACATGAGCGCGTCGAAATACCCGCATCAAAACTAAAAATGGAAATAACCCGCACCCTACATGAGGAAGGGTATATCCGCAATTATCGTTGGATTGATGACGGCAAACAAGGTATTTTGCGCATCTACTTGAAGTATGGCGAAGGCAAAGAAAAGGTTATAACGGGACTCAAGAGAATTAGCAAACCAGGACGGCGTGTGTACGCGAAAACAGACCGACTTCCTAGTGTGTATGGAAATTTAGGGATTGCTATATTATCTACCTCGCAAGGTATTAAGACAGCCTCCGAATGCAGGAAATCTAGCATTGGTGGTGAAGTCCTCTGTTATATCTGGTAATTTTTCATTTGAATTCGGAGACGAATATAATGTCACGAATAGGACAAATGCCAATTACGATGGATTCAAAAGTTAAGGTCGCTTTGGACCAAAACGACATCACTGTTGAAGGTCCAAAAGGCACCCTCAACTGGACAATTCCGGCAGGCATAGTCGTCAGTTTAGAAGACGAATCCATCATGATTGAGAGATTGACAAATCAGAAAACGCACAGATCGTTACACGGATTGACACGAAGCCTCATCGCCAATATGGTAACAGGTGTGATCGAAGGTTTTGAAAAAAAACTCATCCTCGTTGGCGTTGGATATCGTGCAGAAATAGACCGCCAAAAACGTTTAGTCTTAAATGTCGGGTATTCCCATCCAGTAACCTATGAGCCTCCTGAAGGTATAACCTTGAGCGTAGGTGATTCCGAAACTGTGGGCGGTCAACCTCACACACCAATAACGGTGAACGGTATTGACAAAGCACTTGTTGGTCAGGTTGCTGCTTCAATCCGTCAAATCAAGAAACCCGAAGTCTACGAACCTTCCAAAGGACTTCGTTACGAAGGTGAACGCGTCCGTAACAAGGAAGGCAAAACTGGAGTGTAGGGTAGCGGTTTAATTGCTATATTTTTGTAGACTAAAGGATTTACAAGTCGGTAAGCCAAAATTATCGTAACCGGATTTGTCGATCCTTTTTTATTAATATTGGAGGAACAATCGTTGGACCGGTCTAAGGCAAAATACATCGCGAGGCATAAGCGACAGAAGCGGGTACGAGAAAAAATAATTGGGACCAGAGAAAGACCGAGGCTTTCGGTTTTCAGGAGTTTGAAGCATATTTACGCCCAAATTATTGATGACGAAGCCGGCAATACGCTTATTGCAGCCTCAACCCTATCACCAGAGTTGAAAGATAGCCTTTCAACACAAGGCAACATCAGTGCAGCGGAACAAGTGGGCACATTAATCGCTCGCCGAGCAAAAGAGCATCAAATTGAATCAGTAGTTTTTGACCGTGGTGGAAATCTTTATCACGGAAGAATCAAAGCGCTTGCCGATGCTGCCAGAGAAGAGGGACTCCAATTCTGAAAATTGTTGTAAGCGAAACTACTATAAGCGTGTTTACAAGATGAACAGATGCTTGATAATGAAGGAGAATTGCTTTTGAGGGAAAGAATAAATCCTGATGAATTTGAATTTGAAGAACGCCCAATAGATATCAACCGTGTGATGCGTGTTCGCAAAGGCGGAAGAACTCCGAGTTTTAATGCGCTTTCTGTCGTGGGAGATCAATCGGGCGTGGTTGGACTTGGATTTGGGAGTGCAAATGAAATTCCATCGGCCATAGGTAAAAGTATTGCTGATGCGAAAAAGAATCTGATTCGTGTGCCTCTATCAGGAAACACCATCCCCCATGAAATCATTGGGAAATATGGCGGTGCAAAGGTTCTGCTCAAGCCAGCCAGTCCCGGTACTGGGATTATCGCTGGACCCGGAACAAGAGTTATTTTGGAGTTTGCCGGGGTCCAAGATGTCCTGACCAAACGACTCGGTTCTCGAAACGTAAAAAACACAGCAGAAGCCACCATGGAAGCCCTAAAAGGTCTACAGGACATCAACGATGTGGCTCGCCTTCGTGGAAAAACGGTTGAGGAATTGCGCGACTAATCCTCTTTTCCCATGATCTCAATCGGATGTGCGCCTAATTCGTTCGGAAAATTTAGTCCTGAACCAAAATAAGAACTTCTAATCGTAACTGTCAATCGATAAAGTGGAGTAAATATCAATGAAACTAAACGAACTCAAACCTGCAGAAAAATCGACGCGTCATCGGAAGCGAGTTGGACGTGGCGAAAGTTCAGGCTGGGGTAAAACCTGTGGTCGTGGTCATAAAGGGCAGAAATCCCGTGCTGGTGTCTCCATTCCCGCATGGTTTGAAGGCGGACAGATGCCGTTAGTGAGACGTTTGCCTAAGCGGGGGCCCAGAAGAATTGCACATAAGCGGATTGAGTATGAGATCGTAAACATCCAGACACTCAACCATTTTGATAACGGGACAACGATCACCCCTGAGATTTTGCGGGAAGCTGGAATTACAAAAAAGAAACACGGGAAGATCAAAGTTCTTGGAGAAGGTAATCTCGAAAAGCAATTAACGGTACAGGGACACCAATTCTCAAAGTCTGCTATTGAAAAGATAGAATCAAGCGGTGGTACCATTGAGGTGATTTAAGTGATTAAGGCATTCCAAAACGCTTTCAAAATTCCAGAATTGCGACAACGGATTATCTTTACAGCACTACTGCTAATTGTTTATCGCTTGGGCGCACACATCACACTTCCCGGCATTGACGATATCGAATTAGAAAAGTTTTTTGATAGTTTGAGAGGTCGCACCGGTGGAAGCGTCTTGGATTTCGTTGATCTATTTTCCGGTGGTGCATTCAAGCAGATGACAATCTTTGCGCTCGGTATCCAACCGTATATCAGTGCGTCGATCGTCATGCAGCTCCTTACCGTCGTTATCCCTTTCCTTGAGAAACTTTCCAAAGAACCAGACGGACGGAAAAAGATTACCCAGTATACACGCTATGCCACTGTTATTCTTAGTGCCATCCAAGGCATTATGATTAGCCTGATGCTGCAAAGACCTGGAGCCGTTATTAGAAGCGAAAACATTGAAATCGTGACGAATCCGGGTATCTGGTGGACTTTGCTAACCATGATTACTTTGATGGCTGGCACATCTTTCGTTATGTGGCTTGGCGAACAAATTACAGAACGGGGAATTGGGCAAGGCATTTCTCTGATTATTACAATCGGCATTCTTTCGGGCATGCCGGGTGGAATCCAAACAATATTCAACCAACTCCTTAATCGTCAAATTGACCTTCCGAAACTGGTCATCTTCCTCGCCTTGGGAGTTGTGGCGATTATGGGAACCGTGTATATCACCTTCTGTATCCGCAAAATTCCTGTCCAATATGCACGGCGAGTTGTCGGACGTAAGGTGATGGGAGGGCAAGCGACCCATATCCCGCTGCGTGTCAATGCAGCCGGCATGATTCCAATTATTTTCGCCGTTACCCTGATGCAATTCCCCTCAACGGTGCTGGGCCTTATGCAAAGTCAATTTCCCTCATGGGCATGGATTGGTGGACTGTTGGCAGCTTTCAGTGCAACTAGCCCCTTATATTGGGCGATTTACGCCCTACTAATTATCGGTTTCACATACTTCTACACAGCCGTTCAGATTAATCCCGTGCAAATGGCGGATGACTTGCGGAAGTATGGTGGATTTATTCCGGGCATTCGTCCGGGGAAGAGGACCGCAGACTATATTAACGATACCTTAACCAGGATTACTTTACCCGGTGCGGTATTTCTCGCCGCAATTGCGGTTTTCCCTTTACTTCTGCAAGGCTGGCTAGGCACTGGGGCGTTAATCAGTGGTGCCTCAATCTTAATCGTCGTGGGAGTTGTATTAGATACAGTGTCGCAAATTGAATCCTATTTGACGATGAGACACTACGAAGGGTTCTTGAAGGACAGACGGGTGAGAGGACGTCGCACAAGATAGGGTTTATTTTCCAGTGAAGGAGAGATGATGAAAGTCCGTTCCTCAGTAAAGAAGATGTGCAATCAGTGTAAAATTATCAAAAGAAAAGGTGTTATCCGCGTTATCTGCTCTGCGGATCCAAAGCATAAGCAAAGACAAGGTTAACCACTTTACCTAGCGCGCAAGGAGGAAAAAGACATGGCAAGAATTGCTGGTGTTGATCTACCCCGAACGAAGAGAATCGACATTGCCCTGACCTATATTTATGGGATTGGGCGCCAAACCGCTTCAAAAATGGTCGAGGATCTACATATCGATCCGGACAAAAAGTCCCAAGACCTTGATGAGTCCGAAATCAGCCGGTTAAGAGAAACGATTAACCAAGATTACAAGGTTGAAGGAGACCTACGACGCGAAGTTGAATTGAATATCAAAAGGTTAATGGATATCAACAGTTATCGTGGATTGCGCCACCGCCGGCAGTTACCTGCACGGGGACAGCGGACGAGCACTAATGCCCGGACGCGCAAAGGGAAAGCAAAGACGATTTCGGTCGGAAGAAAGGCAAAAGAAGCAGCGCGTAAGGGGGGTTAATACCACTTGTGCATTGAGCTTCAGAAAGGAGATTAGTTTTGCGAGAATCAGGTTCCGCTAGCCGTCCAAGGAGGCGAGAACGAAAGAGCGTTTCCGAAGGAATTGCGCATATCCAAGCAACCTTTAATAATACGATTATAACGATTACCGACCTCAACGGGAATGCGATTGCGTGGGCAAGTGCAGGTAGCAGCTTTCGGGGTTCTCGGAAATCGACACCATTTGCTGCCCAACAAACAGCGGAAACGTGCGCTAGGAAGGCAATGGAACATGGCATGAAACGGGTTGAGGTAAGGGTCAAGGGACCGGGGTCCGGTAGAGAGTCCGCAATTCGATCCCTTTCAGCAGCTGGGCTAGAAATTACCGCGATGAAAGATGTAACCCCAATTCCTCATAACGGTTGTCGACCACCTAAACGGCGGCGCGTCTAACGTTTGCAAATTGGGATTTTAAGAAAAGGGGAAATGGTCCTAATCTAACCAGAAAAGAGTCAGCTACCCCACCCTAAAGGATTGGGGCTTGTTGCTTACCCCTTGGGATTTACTGGGTTCTTCGGCTCTGGCTCGTAAGTTTACATGCCCGCCACCGAACGGCCACAGCATCCGTTTAGGTGTATTCACGACGTATCGGTGATAGCGTCACTTCAACACCCGGGCAAAACCTCAGACAAACCACACCTGTCCGCTACCACGCGGAGAGGGGAGCGAAAAACGAGCGTTTTTCCTAAGTCATCGAGTTACGGATTAGGTTTTATCACGAATCTATCTAAAAATGCAAGGTAGATTACAAAACTACGAAAAAAGGAACGGTATTTCCACCCCATGCTAAAGCAAGGGGGTTCCATACCGAAGATTTTGATGAGCAAATATTTAGGTTCTGTATGTAAGTTATGTCGAAGAGAAGGTGAGAAACTTTTTTTGAAGGGACAACGCTGCGATTCCCCGAAGTGTTCATTTGAGCGTCGTAGTTATCCGCCCGGTCAACATGGTCAGAAACTGCCTAAAGTCAAAGATTACGGGCGCCAATTACGGACCAAGCAGAAATCGAAGCGCATCTATAGTATTTTAGAAAAGCCGTTTAAAAACTACTATACAAAAGCCGCACATCAGAAAGGTGTCGTAAGAGAGAATTTGCTAACATTATTGGAGCGTCGGTTGGACAACGTGATTTACCGTCTCGGTTTCGCCAACTCACGCTTGCAGGCTCGACAACTTGTTACACATAACCATTTCCTTGTGAACGGAAAAAAAGTCAATGTTCCCTCTTACCTAATACAACCTGGCGATGTTATTCAAACACGCGAGAAAAGTCGTAACGTGGCAGTTATTCAAGAAGCATTAGAACGTTCTCAACACCGGGGTACGCCAGATTGGCTTGAGTTGGATATCGACAAACAAGAGGGAATTGTTAGGATGTTGCCAAACGTCGAGCAGCTTACCACAGACCTCCAAACACAGCTAATCGTTGAACTTTACTCCAAATAACACAGCCACTTGTAGGAGGATTAAGATAGATGACAGGGAGGGAAATCACCAAGCCAAAACACCTCGTTACGGACCTTGATAACCTGCGGCCTGATTATGGTAAATTTATCGCTGAACCGCTTGAGCGAGGATTTGGAACGACTATTGGTAACTCGCTTCGACGCGTCCTGCTTTCTTCGATTCAAGGTGCTGCTGTTATTGCCGTTGCTATTGATGGAGTGAAGCATGAGTTCTCGACGCTTGATGGGCTGAAAGAGGATGTTACTCAGGTCCTCCTTAACCTTAAAGAAATTCGATTCCGAGTTGACACGGATGAGGTTATCACCTTGGTTTTATCCGCAGAAGGCTCCGGTAACATTACAGCAGCGGATATTCAACCAAACGGACAGGTTGAAATCATCAACCCAGACCAACATATTGCAACACTCGACCAGTGCGATGGCTTGAATATGGAAATCCAAGTTTGTCGAAGTAGAGGATATGAGTTCGGTGAAGAGCATCTGAACTATAACCAACAGATTGGAGTTATTCCGGTCGATTCCAAATTTTCACCTGTCACAAAAGTCAATTTCGTGGTTGAAGAAACACGGGTTGGACACATGACCAACTATGACCGGCTTATTCTAGAAGTGTGGACAGATGCAAGTATCACTGCGAAAGAAGCGGTTAATCAAGCCTCGGACATTTTGCTAGATCAACTTAGGCTCTTTAGCGATTTCGATGAAACCTACGTGGAACCGGTCGAGGAAGTCGACGAGGAAGAACTGCAGCGTGAGAAATGGCTATCGAAGCCTGTTGCGGAACTCGAACTTTCGGTACGATCCGCCAATTGTCTAGAAGCTGCGAAGATCACAACCATCCGAGACCTCGTGGTTAAGACTGAACAAGAGATGTTGAAATTTCGTAATTTCGGCAGAAAATCCCTGAACGAGATTAAGGACATCCTTTCGGAGATGGGCCTTTCTTTAGGGATGACCCTTGGCAATGATGAGTAAGTTGCCTAAAATATAATGTTGAAAATCCCGATCCATCGGGGAGGATGAATAGTCATGCGTCACCGGAAAATGGGAAGGAAACTGGGGAGAACAAGCGGACATCGCAAGGCGTTGTTTAGCAACCAAGCCACCGCATTATTCGAGCACGAACAGATTCGCACAACCTTGCCAAAGTGCAAAGAACTCAGGCGGATCGCTGAAAAACTGATTACGCTCGCTAGACGAGGGGATTTACATGCACGCCGTCAGGCCGCCAAGGTTATCCACGACCACGATGTTTTGCAAAAGTTGTTCGATGATCTTGGCCCCCGTTATCAAGACCGTAATGGCGGATATACCCGTATCATCAGAGGTGAACTAAGACGTAGCGATGCCGCACAAATGGCATATATTCAACTGGTAGAATAGTACAAATATCCATAAGAGCATAAAAAAAGGCGTTGACTGAGAATCAACGCCTTTTTTTATGTCTAGTTCAAGTCATACCGAAAATCCGATTGAGCGGTTCAACTGTCCTTCGTCATAGCAACCTTCAATATCGATAGCCCGTAGACACGAACACCCGGTTGGATGTTTGGCTTTCTGTGAGCGAATCACTTGATTGCGCCCATGAACCTCGCATGTAAGCAATATCAATTTTGATAATCTGGTCGAAGATTTTGCCTATCCCAATCGTCAGAAAGTCTCGATCGTTGTCTATCTCCCTATCTTGAAACGGAATTGGATCACTGAAGTAACCGACGCGTACACTGGCTTCGATTCCCGGTATACGATACTCTGCACCAATGCGAACCTGCGTAGTACTATCATAATACCGATTAAAGTTATTCTGTGCATCTTCCGCTGGTAGTGGGTCATATTGGGTCTGTGTCCAGTCTGTAAACTGTATATCGCCGGCAAGTGTCAGACGCTTTTCTAAGAATTTGACAGCAACACCGCCACCAAACTCAAACGGGCGTTCAATATCATATAAGATTGATCCACCATCACCCTCCACGCCTTCTTCACCATCGTCGAATTGCACTATCGTTTGTTGTTCCCATACCTCGCTGACCTCAAGGTCTGCTGGTAGCGTAACAGTTCCACCGAGTGTTACATTTTCCCCGGCGAAAGCAAGCACACCGACCCGACCACTTAGCCCTGAATAGTCTCGGTCCATAGTATCGTGAAAAGCGAAACTTGCTACTTCTGGGTCAATGTTATTGATGTCTTCCGCCGCGCTATTTAACTCGGTGAAACTTGAACCATGCCAAAAATCTATTGAGCCACCAAGCAAGATATTTTTTGATATAAAGACACCCATTCCAAAACTCCAGATACCCATGCCACCGCTTTTAGAGGTCGTTTCATCCACATCAAATCCGCTAAACACCGAACCCGAAGACGGGTCTAGTCCCTGAATGGCAACCTCCGAATCAAAATTCTGAGGACGATTATATCCGAGCGCAAACGCAAAGCCTCCACGATTGACATATAAAGGATACACGAGGCCTATTGAGTTGGGACGAGTGTTCGAATTGTCGGCTTCGGCAGCACGGCCGCGAGTGAACTCTGTTTCTGCACCTAGTTCGCTGTGTGACAGGCCGCTAAACAACTCAAACTTTCTAATCTGAGCGAGTCCCGCCGGATTCCAATACAGTGTCGTGAAATCATCCGCAACAGCGAGAAATGCCCCACCCATCCCCATCGTCCTTGCGCCAAGACCGAAAGTGTTACCGACGGCAATTTCCTCCTCCTGCGCAACTCCGATGCTGCTTCCCAACACAAAACAGGTGAATATCAACACCCAAGCAATGGTGGTTTTCATCAATCTTTTCATTGGATTGTTACCTCCTTCCAGATCTTCGGGATCTGTCGCGCCGTGACCCAGACGAACTGCGGGCAGGAACTTTACTCTCTTCACTCTTCCTCAATGACCTATCCGGACGACTCGAAGACGGGTGACGGGATCTGACCCCCCGATAGCTTTGTGAACGTCGTTTGCCAAAATTCAAATCACCAATCTTGGAGCGTGGCGTTGAGTAGCGATATCGATAAGGGCGATACCCATAACCCCCATAATAGGGGTAGTATCCATAGTATGAATAATATGGAGAGGAATATCTGTAATAGGGATACAGGGGATGATAGCCACCGTAGTAGTATGGATAAACGGGATAGTCGTAGTCGTCGTAGTAGTAAGACCGATACGAACGATCAGAATAACCGTAGCTCGGTTTGCGACGACCGTAGTATCCGTCATCTTCTGCTTCAGCCGGTTCCCCTTCTGCCTCAACTTCTTTTTGCGGCTCCTGTTCGGATTCCATCTTTTCGTCCCCATCGTCGCGTTGGCGCTTGTCTTGGTGATGATAGGAGGTCTGTCTGGTGGTTAAAGGGCGTGGCTCATAGTAACCAACTTGCGTGTAACACCCTGCGAGAGCAATTACTGCCAGCAGGAGCGTGATCGAGAGAACAAGTCTGTTCATGGTCATCCTTCCTTTCGCAAATTGTTTGTAGGTTGACTCAGCGAGGTATGTCGAGTATATCATAGGACATACCCACTGCCAAGCGAAAAATCCAAATCTGTCAAGTCTGTGATCCGTCTGCTATAGATTATGATTGACAGATGCATGAAGCTATCCTAAAATCTTGCTTGGCAAGGATCTGTCTGATACACGCAATTAAGATGCCATAATTTGGTTCTGTCGAAGTAGAGCAGAATCCTTATCAAAATCTTCCAATCTAAACCCCCGTCTTTTCAGGCGG
>JAGWBT010000031.1:4129-10465 GCA_021295755.1 Candidatus Poribacteria bacterium | reverse complement strand
CTCGTCCTTTAGGGCGGGGAGTATGTCAAAAAACCGCTTAAATTGAATGTAGTAAACAGAAATTGAATCTGAAAAGATTGTGGCAACAATGATACAATCTTATATCGCAGCTGCCACAGGGAATCATGTTTACGCTATCATATAATACAAAAGGAAACCACGATGAAAAGAGAAGTGCGCTGGGAACGGATGTTCCCCGACGAACTAGAAGCTGCGTTAGAGGAGTGTCCAGTTGTCTATTTTTGCTACGGCTTGTGCGAACCCCACGGTCCCCAGAACGCAGTCGGGCTTGACGCTTTGAAAGCACACGCGATTGCGTGTCGAACAGCCCGTGCGCATGGCGGTATTGTTGCTCCACCCGATTACTGGCACATCCACGAACATGGCGGTTATGCACTCTGGGGAAATCGAACCGTCGGAGAGGTGCGTCCGTGGCTCACCGCAATGCCTGCATGGATGCATTTCAAGAACATCTGTTACCACGTCCGGGCAGCTGATGCCTTGGGATTTCATGCTGCTATCCTTTTGACGGGACACTACGGTCCCAACTGGAAAGACCTCAAAACTTTGCTTGAAATCCTCCAACCGCATTTTGGTATGCGTCTATACGGTCTGCCGGATTTTGAGGCGAATCAGCCCGGCTTCGATGGCGATGGTAAAAGTGGCGGCGACCATGCCGGTAAGGTCGAGACCTCGCTGTTGTGGGCATTAGAGCCGGATTGTGTTGATGTTTCACGCCTGCCAGCACCGGATGCGCCGGGTCCCCACTTCGCTATGGGACCGACCGCACACGAATCGGATCGTCAAGTTGGTGAACGAATGGTCACCGATGAAGTCCAGTGGCTTGGTGCCAAGGCGAAAGAACTTCTCGACGCCTACCCTGAATCGACACCTATGCGTCAGCCACTCACCTTCGATCAGATTGAAGAAATCTGGGAACGCGATGTGCGTCCGCGTCTAAAAGAATTTGAAAGTATGCAAAGCCGCTGGAGCGATGATGAAGGACCGTCGCAGGATTCTCGTTGGTACGCTCAATGGCGTGTACCGGACCGCGGCTAGCTACATGAAAGGAGCGAAAAATGTCCCTCACCGAAGGACAAATCAAGGCTTATGAAACAGAAGGCTTCGTTCCGAAAGTTCAAATTTCCAACGAAACCGAAGCCAGCCAACATCGGAAACTGTTCGACAAATTAGAAGCCAGAATCGGACGTGCGGAATGTCAGATCGGATTAGTCGACCGGCATTTTGAGGAAGAATTTATCTGGGAGATTGCAACCCACCCGAAGATTCTCGACTGTATCGAAGCCCTGATAGGACACGATGTTATGATGATATCAACGCACTTCTTTTGCAAATATGGTCCTGATCAAAAAAAGTTTGTGGCATGGCATCAGGATGTAACCTATTGGGGACTTGAGCCGCCCGAAGCGATTACCGCGTGGTATGCGATTGACGACAGCGACTGCGAGAACGGTTGTATGCGTGTGATTCCCGGCACCCACCGTCCCGGTATTCGAGATCACGGGAAATCTGGACAGGAAGGAAATCTGTTGAGCATCGATCAGGAAGTGCCGGTCAGCGAGGCTGAGGAGCAAAACGCCGTAGATCTGGTTCTGAAAGCAGGCGAAATATCAATCCATCACGGTACGTTGATTCATGGAAGCCTGCCCAATCAATCCACACGGCGGCGCTGTGGGTTGACAATTCGTTACATTCCTCCCCGGGTCAAGCAGGTTGAAAGGAATTCATTGGGACTTAGTTGGGCGACAATTTTGTTGCGTGGTGAAAACAGAGAGAAGAATTTTCCTGAACTTCCCAAACCATTCCCGATAAAGTAGTTGGTTAACAAAGGACGAAAAAATGTATGACGCCATTGTGATCGGAGCAGGGGTAATGGGCAGTGCAACAGCCTATTATCTCGCTAAGTCGGGGGCAAGCACTTTGGTGCTAGAACAGTTTTCACGGGGGCATACCTTCGGCAGCTCCCACGGAGACAATCGTATCATCCGTCTGATCTACGAGAAGCAATTCTACACAGAACTGATGAAGCATGCCTATGCAGAATGGCGGGAAGTAGAAAAGGAGTCGGAGAAGGATCTGCTATTCACAACCGGCAGCGTGATAATCGGTCCCGAAGGACACGGTTATCTCCATGATATGCGCGTGAGCCTTGATGCTGCCGGCGTCGAGTCCGAATGGTGGAACCAACGACAACTGGCAGACCGCTTCCCGCAATTCAGGATCGGAGACGATGTGGAAGTTTTGTGGCAGAAGGACACCGGTTTTCTCTACGCTTCAGCGTGCGTTTTGACCTATCTAGAACTCGCCGAAGCACACGGAGCGGAGGTTCGGGAGAATACGCCGGTAATAGAGATTAACTGGCAGGGAACATATCCTGAAGTGATTGCAAACGGGGAACGTTTTCAAGGGAAAAAAGTGATTGTGACCGCGGGGGGTTGGACCGGACAGATCCTTAATGAATTGAACCTCCCGTTAACCGTAACACGGCAGCAGGTTGTTTATTATCGACCAACCGATGCGAACCTGTTTCAGCGGGGCAGATTTCCGATTTTTCTCGATGTAACGTGGAATGAGGTTTTGTATGGATTCCCCGTTTTTGGGCGTGAAGGCGTGAAGATTGCGCGACACGGCATGGGGCAGCCGGTGTCCCCAGATACGTGCGATCGGACGCCCGATCCAGACTACATCGAGCATCTCCGTTCTTTTATGCGTGAACGCATCCCCGAAGCTGCCGGCGAGGCACTTTTCGCGCAGGTTTGTCTCTACACGGAAACACCCGACGAAGATTTCATTATCGACACATATCCAGATTGCACAAATCTTGTTTTAGCAACTGGATTCTCCGGTCACGGTTTCAAGTTCGCCAGCCTTGTCGGACGTATACTTTCGGAAATGGCACTTGAGGGTAAAACAGGCTTTGACATCAGCCCATTTCAGTTGGCGCGCTTTGAGCAATAGGATAGTTTGTCACATTTTCCCAATGAATCAGTTCGCGCTCCAATTGGGTGTCTGAATCGTGTCGGCGATGGCGAATGCCCTTTGCAGTTCAGACTCGGCGATCGGTGGCACATTGACGGAAGCTACGTTCTGTTCAATCTGTTGCATTGTTTTCGCACCGGCGATGACGCAAGAGGTGCCGGGGTGGTCAAGCGTAAAACGTAGCGCTGCTTGAACCATTGTGCGTCCTGTGTTCTCTGCGAGGAAACTGAGCGCCGGCAGTCTCTTGAAGGCATCAATTGACCCCGGCCGATTAAAACGCTCATAACGTATATCCTCTTTCGGGATTTCGCTGCTCTGGAAATACTTGCCCGTCAACATCCCCTTCGCCAATGGAACAC
Source organism: Candidatus Poribacteria bacterium (assembly GCA_021295755.1). Lineage (NCBI taxonomy): Bacteria > Candidatus Poribacteria > Candidatus Poribacteria bacterium. Next base: position 7,106 of record JAGWBT010000031.1, on the reverse strand, counting down.
GGATGAGCGTGCCGATACTCTCCTGCTTGGCGAAATGAAGCAGTTCGTCGGCATCGCGTTCAAGCAGATTGTAGCCAATTTGCAGCATGTAAATCTCACCCAAGCCCTGGAGTTTATCAATCGCCTCCCGATCATTCGTCGAAACACCGTACCAACGGATCTTGCCCTCATCCCGCAACTGTGCCAACGCCTCCATGACAGCCGGCATCGCCCCGTCCAACGGAATGGCATGAAGTTGATAGATGTCAATATAATCTGTGTCCAGCCGTTTTAGGCTCCCTTCGACTGCTTCAACGATTCGCTTTTTCGCTTGCGCCGGCAGATCCGGATCGTTCGCGTCCAAGCCGCCGTTTGGACTGACTTTGGTGGCGATAATCCATTTATCCCGTCTCCCCTGCAACGCCTGCCCGACAACTTCCTCGCTATGACCGGCACCGTAACTCTCTGCGGAATCAATCAGGTTCACACCAAGTTCTTCCGCACGATGGATGAGTGCGATTGACTGCTGCTCGTCGGTGCCTGTCCAACCTGTTCGTGTGCCATCCGTCTGTTGTTGTACACCAGAGATCGGAAACGCGCCGATCCCGATCTCTGAAACTTTGAGACCTGTTTGACCAAACGTTCGATACTTCATTAGAGTCCCTCCACCTAGTCAAGATTTAATTGATCGACACAGACCATTTTACTTGAAAACGCCATCGAAGTCAAATCGGTTTATGGACTTCTGATAGGGGCGGTAGAGAGATAGATTGCGTTTATTCTTGACAGATTGCCACACCATTTGTGAAAATAGTATTTATATCGAAAATGGTCCGACGATTGGGTTTCGACCAGACAGCAAGGAGCAAGGGCAATTGAGGACACAAAAGGGCAATCGACGCGTTTATTTTATCAAAATTGCTATTGTTTGGGGGACGACCCTCCTCTTGATTTTGGGGATAGGTGCGTTACGAGTGACAACGCCTAACTCCAATACCAATTCTGCGTCCTCTTCTGTTATATCCAGACTTATTAGTAAGCCGCTTCCTGACCGTCCAAACCCGGCATCCAGAAAACGGGACTTACTTAAAAAGTCGGACTGGCCCCAAGGATTGCGTATCTACCGCGATTGGTGGAAAGAACGGGATGCGGCGGTTTATGTCGCTGAAATGAGGCGCGAATCCGAAAATCTGCGCTTTGGAGTTGAGCTTGCCAATAATCGTCTCTTGGGCAGGGAGACAATCACCAGCATGGCAGGACGACTCGCACAACAAGATATTCCGTTATTAGCTGGCATCAATGGGAGTTTCGGTCTCCGTGGAGATCGGGTCGGGCGTGGAGGAGTTATCTTTAACCTTCATATCCAAGATCGGGAATTGGTTAGTATCGCACCCCGACGCGATTGGTGGGGTTTCCCACCGCCATCCCCTTGGGGTGAAACTAGTTTCGGTGTAACGACCGATGGCGAATTTTTACTCGATGCCGTTGAACTAAACGGGGTTATCCGCATCAATGGAGAATCGCTCGAAGTCGATTGTATTAATCAGATTCCTGAGGCCGACTGTGCTGCCGTGCTCTACACACCCCGATTTGGAGAGCAGACCCTTGCACAAAGGAGTTATGAAATTGTCCTCAAGGGACTCGACTTGCCACTTACAGGTAGGTATCGGAGCCGTTTTAAGATCGATGAGGTCAATCGGCGGGGCAATAGCACAATTCCGTCCAACGGCGTTGTGTTGGCACTCGATTATCAATTAGCGATAAAATGGGATGCCACATTCAGGGCGGGTGGTACAGGTACGCTCGAAATCGCACTTTCACCCACCAAATGGCAGCGGGTTGCCGATGGAATCGGGGGAAATCTCCGTCTTTTGCGCAACGGGAAAATTGAACCGGAACTTGCGGAATTTCACCACTCAAGCGGCAGATCTAACTATCGTCACCGCAACGGGGCGAGACTGAACCCGCGGAGTGCATTGGGGTTTAACGATGATAAGCTATTTCTTATTACGGTAGATGGCCGTCAATACGGATATAGCATCGGGATGACGCTTTATGAGATGGCTGGTTTTTTGCGGGACCTCGGAGCGAAACACGCAATAAACTTTGATGGTGGAAGTTCATCGGCGTTATGGGGACTTGATAGTATTGTGAATCGTCCATCGCGCGGCTACGAGCGATCGGTTTTTAATGTAGCGATGATTACGACCCAGAAGAAGGTGAAAAAATGATTGAACAGGAAGCACCGCGTGCGTTTCATGTGATGACAAAACCGATTGGGGCAATTTGTAATTTGGATTGCGAATATTGCTTCTATCTGGACAAAGAGAACCTTTATCCCGATACACGGTCGTTTCGGATGACCGATGAGGTTTTGGAAAATTATGTGCGCCAATATATCGAATCGCAGCAGGTCAATGAGATAACCTTCGCTTGGCAGGGGGGCGAACCGACGCTGATGGGAGTCGACTTTTTCCGGCGCGCTGTCGAATATCAGGAGAAATACCGACGGGTCGGTACGCGCATCCAGAATACATTCCAGACCAATGCGACGCTCCTGAATGATGAGTGGTGCACGTTCTTCAAGCGGAACAACTTCCTAATCGGTATCAGCATTGATGGTCCCCCTGAACTACACGATAAATACCGCTACGACAAACGGGGCAGACCCTCCTCCGATGATGTCATTCGGGGATTGAGATTCCTACAGAAGCATCAGGTGGATTACAATATACTTTGTGTCGTAAACCGTCATAACGCAGATTATCCGCTTGAGGTATACCACTACTTCAAAGAACTTGGGGCGCAGTTTATGCAGTTTATCCCCGCCGTCGAGCGCGTGGATGAGAAAGGTGTGACCGACCGCACGGTCCGTGCAGCCCAATACGGTAAATTCCTCTGCGCCATCTTCGATGAGTGGGTTGTCAGCGATATTGGGAAAATCTTCGTTCAAATTTTCGATGTCGCGTTAGAGGCTTGGTTGGGGTATAACCCAAGT
>JAGWBT010000031.1:3134-4108 GCA_021295755.1 Candidatus Poribacteria bacterium | reverse complement strand
GCGACCTCTACTCCTGCGATCACTACGTTGATCCGGAATACTTCCTCGGCAACGTCATGGACTCACCAATGGAAGCGTTGGTCGAATCGACGTTCCAGCGGAAATTCGGAACCGACAAGCGGGACACCCTGCCTCAGTATTGCCTAGACTGCGAGGTCCGTTTCGTCTGTAACGGCGGCTGCCCAAAGAACCGTTTCATCAAGACACCGAGCGGTGAAGATGGCCTGAACTATCTTTGTGCGGGCTATAAGCAGTTTTTCAATCATATCGACAAACCGATGAAGATGATGGCTGCAGCGTTACAGGCTGGACGTCCCGCCGACAGCATTATGCCGTTGCTACGTCCTAAGCCGGTAGTAGGTACAGGTACGCGGAAAGTTGGTCGCAATTCACCCTGAAGCAGTGTTGCTTGAAATAGGTAGGACTTACGCAGTTGATTTATAAGTCCCCCTGATAAGGGGGATTTAGGGGGTTAAAAATAAAAAAATCCACACCACATGTTAAATTTGCGTAAATCCTGATAGATTAATCCAAGGAGGCATCCTATCGGCATGATGCGAAGGTACTAATATGGAAAGGAAATTTTTCGCTTTTTCGTGTATTGCATTTCTGATTTCAATTGACGTATCTGTGCACGCAAAAGAATTGGAAGACAAAATCGTCTTCGTTTCCGAACGCCAGGGCACTCCCGAAGTCTTCCTAGTTGAGGGCTTAGATGGACGACCCGTTCAACTCACCCGGAATCTGTTTGCTAGTTCGCCCTCAATCTCCCCCGATGGTACTGAAGTTGTATTTATTTCTTACCCTCCGGCACAGGCAGCAAATATTCTCAAACTGAACATTGCGAAACGCCGAATCGAGCAATTGACCCACAATGCCAAAAAGGATATTCGATACAGAAGCCTAGACTGGTCCCCTGATGGCCGAAAAATCCTGTTTATCACGGCTACGGGCCCACTAGAAGATCCAAGAAC
>JAGWBT010000031.1:433-3083 GCA_021295755.1 Candidatus Poribacteria bacterium | reverse complement strand
TCCCAGTTGGGCCCCCGATAGTAACCGTATCCTATATTATCAGGATACCAAGGATAGTTCGGAGATATTTATCATTGACGATAATGGGAATAACGTTATTAATATATCACAAGATCAATTTGTACTTCTCCCCGCTTGGTCGCCGAAACGCAACCAAATCGGATACATCGATGCGGTCGCAACCAGACATGTGCCGCGAAATCCACTGCAAATCTACAAAATGGATCTGACCAAAGAGAGTGTAACCGCTTTGACATCTGGAGACGATCAGGAAAGTATTCCATTAGCGTGGCACCCCGATGGGCACAAAATCCTATTTGTCACGCAATATCTCTTCGATCAAGAAATCCTAGGGAGTGACATCTTCGTCATGGATAACAACGGCGAAAATATAATCAATTTGACACAATCGCCAGAGATGGAAATGGCTGCCAGTTGGTCGCCTGACGGAGAACAAATTGTGTTTGACCGAGAGGTAGGGGAAGATGAGAGTGCAATTTTTATAATGGAGGCGGACGGTCAAAACCCGCAGCGAATCACATTTCAACCCGGTCGAAACTTTGAACCCTCTTGGTCTCCAGACGGAAACAAAATTGCCTTCCTCTCATCTCGAAATCGTGTGCCCAGGATCTACACAATGGACACAAATGGGCAAAATGTTCAACAAATCGCGCATAATCAGCGCGTATTTGATGGACCGCCAGTTTGGTCCCCTGATGGCAGGAGGCTCGCCTTTATGTCTGGAGATAATCAGGGTGGCTGGGGACTCTATGTCACGGATCCACAAGGTCACAACGAAAATCTGATTGTCCACTGGACTCACCCGTCCCCATCTGTGCTAAATTGGGATCGGCCGGCTTGGTCGCCCGATAGTCAACATCTCATCTATGTCGTCAAAGATCAAAATTCGGAGAGTTTAATGAAAATTCGGATTGATGGGGATATGCCAACCCAGTTAAAGACCGGCGAACTTGTAAATTGGTTAAGTCCTGTATGGTCGCCGGGAGGAAATCACCTTCTTTTTAGTGCGAGAGAAGCAAGAGAACCAATGTTTCTCCTAGAATATAGAATGTTACTGATGAATCTTGATACTTCACAAAAACATGCATTCGTATTACCGGGAGCATTTGAAAAGGATTGGAGTCTTTTTGGATTGGTTTGGGGACCTGACGAGTCACAACTCATCTTATCAGTATCAGTAGGAAAGAAGGATCACCAGCATTTACTCTATCTAATCGATATCCCCAACGAAACCGTAACGCTATGGAGGGAAGAGGCATACCAAGCGGATTGGGTCAGGCCCGGTTTCGTGTACGCTGTGGAGGCTGCTGGAAAACGGATCACAACGTGGGGCGAATTGAAAAAACCAGAAAAACCCTGATGCACAGCTCTCACCGTACTGATCCTTCAGCAAAAAATCTGTGAAATCCATAAATCCGTGCCAATCCCCGATTCAGACGATTTCCCTCGCCTTCAGCCAACCAATGGTGATGCTCTTTGACTTATTCCCCTCTAGGCATCTACAACACAATCTCGATTGCTTCAAACAACCCCAGTTCAGGAAACTGAATCGTCAGCAGATCATCTGACCAGCTATACGCACATGCTTCCCCCGATACGAGGCTTCGCACGGACTTCGGCTGCTTCGCTGATGGTAACTCGATTTCCAAGTCTACCATTTTGACCGGCTGGTAAAAACTCACCCCGAAATGTCCCGAACCGTTCACCAGATGCACCAGCTGTGAGCTGCCGTCCACCTTTTCAAACCACGTCGCCTCAACCATCGGTGACAGGTTGCCCCCGATTGGCGTCAACCCGGCAACTCCCTCCAACAGGTCAGCGACAAAATCGGAGGTGTTGGGATAGCCCTGCCGGTGGAACAGTTGCCCCGGCTCCCACGGGATATAGATCGCCCTTCCGTTTCCGAAGGACCGAACCGTGAACGCCGGGTGCGCCGTAACTTGCGTGTAATAGCACCGTTCCGGCGGACCAAAGTTGTGCGGCGGAATCAGCTTGAATCGTTGCTGGACATCCGACGCATACGTGGCATAGACATACGTCCCGTCCATATAGATGAGCTCAGTGTCGGAAAACCGTTCAAATCCCTGCTTATCGTCCAATTTGAAATACGACGAGCGCATATCCGTCCGTATTCGTCTGACCTCCGTAATTCCGAGGCTTTTTAGTGCGGGTGTCGGTCTGGGCTCATCGTCCGCATCCCGGAATCCGCTCTGGGCAGCGGCGATCACCGTTCCACCTTCCTCAACAAACCGGTCAATCCGCCCCGCCAATTCATCGCTCATCGGTCGAAGGTCGGGCAACACAACCGCCTGATACTTGTCCCACGCCACATCGAGTGCCGCATCCGCTGTCAGGGTATCAAAAAGGAGGTGGTTCTCCACCAAGAAACGGAACCACCCTTTGAATGCATCCGCGCTGACTCGGTCAGACTTCAGCAGCGCAATATTCGCCTTCGATTGGTTGCCGGTGTATGCCGCTTCATTGGCTGCGTGATAGCGGTAAATCTCCTTGATAGGTTCAAACCCGGATCTGTCCTCATGATTGTCCAACCGTCCGATGAGGTAGTAATCCAATGCCCCACCGTTGGCTAAGTTCTGCGCTAGACGTAACGCCTGCTGATGAGGCGACA
>JAGWBT010000031.1:0-356 GCA_021295755.1 Candidatus Poribacteria bacterium | reverse complement strand
CGGACGCGCTGTACTGCCAGTGGGGCAGGGGTCGGTCTATCGCAGTGTTTGCCTCCATCCGGTTGAACCCTCGGCGCATTTCCCGGTGGTTGGCGATACAAATATCGGGCTTCAGCCTGTGAATAAAATCGTAAACCTTCTTGTGGTGTGTCTGTAAAGTCCGCTGCTTGAAGAGGCTATATTTCCGAAACGTTGGATCTCCGTGATTCTCTTCGGTCGGCAGAGACAGCCCAAACATCTCTGAAAAAAGCCGTTTGCAATTAGCACAATGACAGATACCGTGATAGTTACCGCTATAGTCCCTCGTCTGGTAGCCGCCCATGTTAAAGAAGATCCCATCGAAATCGTGCGTTGTG
>JAGWBT010000030.1:35622-35998 GCA_021295755.1 Candidatus Poribacteria bacterium | reverse complement strand
CTATGGGCATGATTGTTTTGTATATGAAATTGTTGACTCAATTGCCCATTAACCGTTTCAACTATCTGGCGAGTTTGGTTAATCCACCGCTTGGTTTGTCTGGAGATTTGCTGTTTCTGGTTGCGGCGGGGTATCGTTATCAGCTCGATACGGTTCAGTTGGGCTAATTGGTCTTTGATTTGGGAACTAATATAGGCTTTATCCCCAATCACTCGCTTATTTTGATGATTAGAGAGCAATTCGTAACCAACCGATAAATCGGTTTCAGAAGCGGGTGCCAGTTCAAAATCAACAATCACTCCCCTTGCGGTGACTAACAGATGCAGTTTATAGCCGAAAATGGTCTGTTTCTTGGATTCGACTCGACCATAATCGG
>JAGWBT010000030.1:13075-35260 GCA_021295755.1 Candidatus Poribacteria bacterium | reverse complement strand
CTCCAGTTTTAGATGGGTTGTCGAGTCCATCTATGGTAACAGACTGGAGGGCTTTTTAGCTTCCCTATTTTTATTGACCATAAAAATAGGGAAGCTAACTAGCATAATGCCCTAGTAGTATATATAAGGTCAAACCTTAGCGAAGGAAAGCACCTTTTTCTAGCTGAGGCTTGATCTTTTTTTTGCTCGGTGCGGGAAAAGGGATTGGAGGCAAAGAGTGGATGAGTCAGTTACCCCTCCCGTTCCGAGGACTCCGATCTGTCGGAGGAATCCCGACCTGTCGGGAGATTCAAAGCAATATACTTACTACTAGAGCTTGGGTCAATAGGCTTACCGATGTTCTATACACTTATCACCCCGCTGGAGCTTTGTAGTTCCGGCAAGTTGAGAACCCGATTTATTGGGTACAACGAAGTCCCGATGAGTCGGGATGCTTGGGACGGCATCGGGAGACGTCCGACCTACGGGTATAGGGATTGACTTTTATCGCGCCGCACATAACTAGCAACTTGGGTTACAATCTCTACTGAATCAATTCCGCTTTTATCCCATCAAGCGGTATATCAAGCAAATCCTCTCCAAAGACGATATGACCGTCGAAAATCTGCCCCGCCTCATACAACAAACGTTCACGTATCCCAGGGCGTGCAACCTGCTCCGTTAGGTGAACCAGCACCAGTGTGCCGACTTGGGCATCACGTGCGGTGCGCGCTGCGTCCAGATGCCCTGAACAACAGCCCGTCAGTCTGGGATCTGTAACAACCCCATTGATAAAGTGACACATGTGCACTAGTACATCGGCGCCCGCTGCAAGTTCGGTGAGTTTTGCTGTTGGCCCCGTATCACCGCCAAAGACGATGGAATGGCCGTGTGCCTCCAAGCGGTAGGCGAGACAGGTGAGTTGGGGTTGGCAGTGGACGACTTCTGCGACTTTTATGCGCCAATCCGTACATTCCACTACGGCCCCATCAGTGACCTCAGTCACTATTGGGTTCGGTCGCTCGCGTGGCAATACGCCGCCCCGTTTTTCATAGATGAAATGGCTGCCGGGATGCTCGGTTCTTCCTGCCAGATCCGGTCCGAATACACCGGTTTCACCGAAGAGCAGTCGGGTCATCCGTTCAGTGTGTGGAGGGCCATACACACTTAGCTCTGGAATTTTGCCGACACCCTGATCCCAGCGCGACAAGACCAGATAGCCATAATCGACACAGTGGTCGTAATGAAGATGGGTTAAGAATAGGTGCGTGATACGGGTTGGTGATACACCTTTCTCCAGTAGCCGCCGCACACAACCGGGACCACAATCAAAGAGAAGTAGCTCCTCTCCTAGGGTGACCAGATAACTAGAACCTGCACGATGAAGAAGTGGTGTTGGTGTGCCGGTTCCGAGAAGGGTTAAACGGATTGACATATGGAATTTTTCCTCCGAGTCGATGGTATGTATATCACTTTCTGAGGCACTAGATGGCTGAATAAGTGGTGAATATCATTGCTTTTGAGGTTATCATGTTTTATCCTAGCCTTCAACCTCTTTTTGGACGTAAGGAGAGATTTATGATTACCATCACCCGGCTTTCGTCACCCCCTAAACACCATTTCTACGGGTACTACGGCATTGATGTGTGGGATCCATCGCGCCGCTACCATCTGTCGCTCGAAACCGATTTCCACGAACACCGACCGACTGTTGGAGATGTCGCATCGGTAGGATTGATAGACAGAGAAACCCATGCCTTTATTCCGTACGGATCTACCAGTGCCTTCAATCTACAGCAAGGCAGTATGATGCACTGGATTGATGTGGGCTTTGGGAGCGAGTTCACCTTCAACGATTGGGAAAATGAGAGGTTGGTTTCGAGAGCAATTAACCTGCAAACAAGAGAAACCCGAACCATTCACGGCGCTGTTGCTGCGCTCTCACCGACTCAACCGTTTGCACTTGGGTTGAATTTTGCCCGCATGGCACACTGTCGCGCTGTGGTTGGGTACGCGAACGAGATGGATTCAGACAGTTTGCAGCCGCATCCCACAGACGATGGTTTGTTCCTGCTGGATTTACGAAATGGAAGTTCAAATCTGATTTTATCAATCGCCGATGTGATTCGGGAAAGTCAAGATATGAATATACCAGACGGGTTGGCTTGGTTTAACCATGTCCTCTTTAACACCGATGGAACGCGGGTTCTGTTTTTCTGTCGTATCAGAAACGGAGATGGTTTCTTGTCATCGCTCTGGACGGTGAATCCCGATGGTTCAAATCTGGTCTGTCAAATTCCATTTGGGAATAAGGTTTCCCACTTTGATTGGCGAGACGAAAGCCGTATCTTAATCTCTAGCGACGTAACAGGAGAGATGCAGTTTTTGGAATTGACGGATGACAAGGAAGATTTTAAGCCATTCGGAGCGGGGGTTCTCCCACAAGACGGTCATGCGAGTTTTTCTCCGGACAGAAATTGGATTGTATGTGATACTTATCCGAAAAATCCACAACGTCTGGCGGAACTCATGCTGTATGACATCAGGCGAGAGAGGAAGATTGAGTTGGGGCGGTTTTATTCAGAAGAAATGTTCACGGGGGATATCCGATGTGACCTGCATCCACGCTGGTCGTCTGATGGTAGGCTGATAACGTTTGACTCGGTACATGAAGGTTCGCGCCAGATTTATCTGGCGAATGTGGAGGAGATTGTATCAGGGTGAGGCTGTACATCATCGGGTAGTAGGACATCTTCTAGTTCATTCAGAACTTACGCACTTCAGATTGTAGTTGCCCGCCTGTCCCGACAAGTCGGGGATTCATCGGGCGTTGGAAACGGTATCCTACGGCGATGAATCGCCGAACTACAGGGCTTTGAGCGTTCAAGCGCGTAAGTCCTATACATATATCTACTATGCCCCGTTTTTTGTTGACACTTTTTCTCCTGTGGCTATAATGTTGGCAAGTCGAATTCTTCAAGCAAAAGATTCAGCTGCTATGGTGAATTGGTTGCCAAAACTGGGTCTAAGTGCAACCTAACAGGTTGTGCTGCAGACGCAAAATTTTACTCCGATAAGAAGTGGTTTATCAATTTCACTGGGATACCGGAGGAAAATTATCCGGATTATTTTTCTGACCTAACCAACAGGAGAAACTATGGAGGAAAAAGAAACAATCGATGAGAATCAAGAAGAGATAGGCACGGTCGAAATTCCACCTCCTACCGGGGTTTTTGGTCAACCGTGGTCAATGCAGAAACTGCTCGGTTTAATGGCTGTCTTTGGACCCGCCGCAATTGTAGCATCGGTTAGTATCGGTGCCGGCGAAACGATTGTCGTTGTCCGTACAGGTGCTTGGGCACGCTATGATCTCCTATGGCTCGTGCTTATAAGCTGTATCGTTAAAGGTGTTTTTCTTACCTATCTGCTCGGACGTTACACCGCCGTTAGCGGCGAATATCTTGGACATCGTCTTGTAAGGCTACCCGGACCGCGCGGTTGGTTGTTGCTTATGATTATGTTAGTTGAATTAATCGGCGGTCCGATGGCTTGGGTGCCGATTGCTAAACCGTGTGCGGATCTATTTCACTTTTTATTTAACGGAGTTCCGCAATCAATCCCCGAACCGATTTGGGAAAACATCTTCACCTCTGCCTTCATTGGTCTTGCCTTGCTACTCAGCCTGAAGATGTCATACAACAGACTGGAAAAGCAGCAGGTCATCATCTGCCTGATCCTTGTGACTGGAACGATTATCGGAACCTTGATGGTACGTCCGAATCTCTGGGCAGCCTTCATCGGATCCGTCAATGTTGGACACCTGCCAGCGTTTCCAGAGTGGACACCAGACGATGCGCGTCAGAATCCGCTGCTGACGATGGCGACAACATTTGCTTACGTTGGCGGTGGGGCGATGGGCTATATCGTCTACGCCAACTGGATTGGCCTCCACCGTTGGGGGTTGACAGGACATCAAAATATTGACGCCATCCGCGACTATGCTTTCAAGCACGATGCGATTGACTACCTGCCCGACGCACCAGAACAGGTCAGCCGATTACGACAACTTGTCGCGCCGTTGCGGTGGGATGCTGGCATGGGCGCAGTCGTTCTGTTTATTGTAACGGCAGCATTTATGATATCTGGTGCTGCTGTTTTGTATCCACTACAAAGCCGATTTGAAGGGTGGAGCCTACTCACCGAGCAGGCTCACGTTTGGAGTAATATTCACCCTTCATTGGTCTGGGTCTACTACGTCTGTATCATCGCGGCACTTTGGGGAACTCTACAAGCTGTGCCTGAAGTCCTTACCCGTGTATCGCACGAATTTTTAGAGGCGCTGTGGCCCTCCCGCGAATGGCCCTATTCTAAAATCCAGCGTGTCATCTGTGCCTATTTTTTCGTCTCCACCTTTATTGTCATTTGGGCCGATCTAAAGTTTGATATTCTCACGCAAATTGCGGGCACTTTGGGAAACTTTGCGATTTCATTCGTCATGGTTCTTGCGTTGCGCTTGAATGCCAAACTCCCTAGCTCTTATCGGACGCACCGTGTGATGTGGATCGGTGGATTTATATCTGCGTTGATTCAGATTGCTTTTGCAGGCGTTAGTATCTGGAGCTTAGGCGGCAAAATCTTCGGTGGCGGGCAATAGTACATTTCTCAACGATGTGCCGCGGATTTTCTAATCCATGGCGAGCGAGCCTCTCACAATCTAAAGCGATGGACAGGTCTCTATAGGGTAACCCTCAACGTTTAATGGCAAATACTTCACGACTAACAGTGCGCAGGGGGCATTCCTTGCGCACTTTCGAGGCATTCGGCAACCGCAGTTACCGGTTGCTTTGGCCCGCGAACTTCCTCGCCTACATCTGCCGGTGGATGCAGCTAACACTGCTGGGTTGGCTTGTCCTAGAGTTGACGGATTCGCCATTTTCAGTAGCTCTGGTCGGTTTCTTTGGGATGCTGCCGCTTCTGATACTTGGCATGGTGGGCGGTGTGTTGGCTGATAGAGTCAATAAGCACCGAATCCTTATCATGACGCAGGTAATAAGCTGTATCGCTGCCTTTGCGATGGTGCTGCTGCTCAAGACCGGAGCGATACGTTTCTGGCACGCTTACGTCGTGATGGGGTGCACAGGTATCGGGTGGGCACTAGATATGCCATCGCGACGTTCAGCCATACACGATCTCGTCGGCAGAGCGGGGGTGACCAACGCTATGGCGATGGATTCTGTCGGTATGCAGGCGAGCCGCATGATCGGTCCGGCGTTGGCGGGCGCGCTGATAACCACGGTTGATGTGGTGGGAGGATACATCGTTGTCAGTGCAATCTATGTTGTGGCAATTACCCTAATCACAGCAGTGAGCCTGCCGCCTGTCGACCGGAGCCATCTTGGGTTGTCTAGCGTCCTTGGCAACTTGGTGGAAGGGTTCCGGTATGTGAGGCGCGACAATGTGCTGGTGGCAACCGTACTTGTCACCATCCTGATGAATTTGCTACTCTTTCCCTACGCACAGATGATTCCGGTCATCGCTCGCGATGTCCTTTTGATTGGTCCCGGACTGATGGGAACGCTCCTAGGTGCTGAAGGATTGGGCGCACTTTTTGGTGCGATCTGCGTTGCTTCGATAGGGGTTATCCGCTTCCATGGGCGGTTGTACATCGGCGGGTCAATGCTTGGGCTGATTATGCTCTTATGCTTCTCGATGGTGCGGTGGTACTACGCTGCCCTGCCAGTTTTATTTGTTTTGGGGTTCGGGACATCGGGCTTTTCGACCATGCAGTCAACCCTTGTAATGCTGCGATCTAGGGAGGAGATGCGGGGACGAGCGCTAGGCGTTATCAGTCTCGCCATCGGTGCCGGTCCACTAGGGGCGCTTATGGTTGGTGCTATTGCGTCAATGAGCAGCACACCATTTGCCATCGGAATTGACGCAGTGTTGGGGATTGTGTTGCTTTCGTCGGTAGCACTGCTGATGCCGTCGCTGTGGCGACAACCGATGGTTTCAGACGAGCGAGTTCCTAAGGTTGATTGATAGCACAATCCGGGATTGCTACCCGAAGGGACGCCTGTACGAAAAGGCGGTTTCTTCGCTAGTGATGAATTCGAGCAATGACGCTTGTCCATCCTCAGTGGCTTTCCGAGCACGCAGAATCGCTGGACCCACATCTGCGGGATCCGCTACCCGTTCCGCCCATCCGCCCATAGCCCGCCCCATATCGGCATAGTTCCCGCGAATATCTCTTGTTCCATATAGCTCGTGGGATCGCGCCATGTGCGTTGTTTCTATAGCCATAGTGGAATTGTTCAGCACTACGGTGAGGATCGGTATACTGTTTCGGGCAGCTGTCTCGAAATCCAGCCCTGTCATCCCGAATGCGGCATCCCCCATAAAGTTGACCACGAATTTGTCGGGCGCGGCGAGTTTTGCCCCGATGTTGAGTCCAAGCCCGGTTCCAAGCCCGTGCGACTTGCCCCAACCCAAGTAGGTTCGGGGACCTCCCGATTGATAGAACGGCATAAGTTGGTCGCGGGGACTTCCAGAGTCGTGGGTAACGATGGCTTCCGCCGGAGCGACATTGTTCATGAACTCCCAGATGACGCGGTAGGGGGTGATGGGAACCTCATCCGATGTGAGTTTGGGCGTCCACTCCTTCAACCACGCCTTTCTAACAGATGCAATATCTTCCACAACTTTGCTGTCATTTTGGTTGACGCTTGGGTTTTGGAGGTCTGTGCAAGCCTCTATGAATTGCTGCAGCACCAGCTTGGCGTCCCCGATGACAGGATAATCTGCGTAGTAATCTTTATCTATGTCTGTTGGGTCGTTTGTCGCATGGATGAAGGTCTTACCGGAAGGGATGGTTGTGGTCATGCCGTGCTTTGTGAAGGAGGTGCCGATCCCGAATACCACATCGGCTTGACCTAGGAAGTGATAGACACAGCCGTTCATGACACTTGAGCCGCTTCCTAGCGCCAAGGGGTGCTTTTCGGGGAAGGCGCTCTTTCCCGCCAGCGTGGTCATGACAGGCACCTGTAGCAGTTCTGCTAGTTCTACCAATTCCTCGGTGGCGTCCGCGTATAACACCCCCTGTCCGGCGTGGATAATGGGAGCTTTTGCGTCGAGCAGCGCGCGGGTTGCAGCAAGGATATCCTGAGAATCGGCTTTTGAAAGCGTAGCTTTGACGGGCTTGTAACTCTCAAGGATTGATGCATCTACCTCTGCGTCCGCGATGTCGGTGGGTATCTCAACCATGACAGGACCCGGCCGCCCCATCTTGAGCCTAGCGAATGCCCGGCGCATTGTCTCGCCGATCTGTGAAGCGGTGCTGATCTGCTCGACGGATTTGGTGATGTCTGAAAAGCTGCGCACCGAGCTAAAGAGAGGGAATACGCCGTCACGTGCTCTGGGATGACCCAGCGGGAGCAGTAACATCGGCACAGCGTCTGAGTAGGCGGTGGCAACGCCCGCGAAGGCGTTTTCGGCACCGGGCCCATTCTGCATAGCGAACACACCCGGTGGGGTTCCGTTATTCACCCGCGCGTAGCCATCTGCGATACCTACCCCTACCCGTTCCTGACGGCAGATGATCGGTCGTATGCCAACCTCGGCAGTCGACTCGATCAGAGCGGTTGTGGGGTAGGCGCTGAGGTACTCAACGCCCTCCTTCTTCATGATATGCGCTATGGCATCAAGAACTTTCACCAACCATCCTCCCTGAACATCTTGGGGTTTGATTGTCAAG
Organism: Candidatus Poribacteria bacterium; assembly: GCA_021295755.1. Classification (NCBI taxonomy): domain Bacteria; phylum Candidatus Poribacteria; species Candidatus Poribacteria bacterium. Next base: position 27,531 of record JAGWBT010000030.1, on the reverse strand, counting down.
GAGAGTGGGGCGACGAGGTACTTTCCTTGCTGCCCCACTTCCTTATACCCTTTCCCGTATACCTATACCTAAGCACAGCGAGGATCGTCCGTCTTCCAGCGGTGGAAGGTGGGATTGTCTTCACTTCCCGACAGCCGGCTGCGCGTCTCATACCACAGATTTGCCCATTCCTCGGGATCATGCAATTCACTCTCCGGATTGGAACGGCTGCGCGCAACGAAGCCCGGAAATGCACTGCGCCCGGTTGGTTGCCCCGTCGGGTTATAGCGAAGGTCAAAACTCCAACGAATGTTGTCGCTGTTATTCGGCAACGAGCTATGGCAGTTAAGACGGTGGAAAAATAGGACGCCTCCGCGTTTGAGCGGGATAGGTACGCTATCTGGCTCTCGCAGAAATTTGCCCGGAATATGGCGACCAAATCCTCTTGACAGGTCGGTGCTCGTGATGCAGTGCTGAAGTAATCCTTCACGGTGACTTTTGGGAATAACTTCGAGACAGCCATTTTCAATGGTAGCATCCCACAAACCGAACCAAACTGTCAGCATATCGGTTTCATCCGCCTCTGGTGTGACAACCCCGGTATCCTGATGCCATGGGGTCGCCCCTATCTGGGGACGTCCGGTGTCTTCGTTGACGGGACAGAGGTGCTCCGGCGGCTTCAGGCGTACGTGCTGCACCGGATTCGAGTAAATTTCGGGGCCGATCAACGATTCGATAGCATCGAGAAGTCTCTCGTTGCGCAGCAGGTGGAAAACCTGAGGTCCCACCCACATCGGTGTATCCGGCTGCACATTCTGCTGGGGCAACGAAAAGTCGAAATACTGAGCATGCACCCTGCCAGATTCAGTATAAATTTTCGTCAGGCGATCGCCAAACGGCAGATCATCATACGTCGAAGATATTTCGCCCTTATCATATAAGTCTTGGGCGAGCTGATCCAAGACACCTGCGTACTCTTCGATGACTGGATCTATATCCTGTTCGGGGTCCAACACGTCTTCAACGACCAGGTACCCCTCTTCCTTAAATTGTGTCACTTGAGCTTCGGTAAGATGCGCCATCTTGTTACCTTCCTTTGTTTCCTTTGTGGGGATTGTATCCGACTGCTTCCTATAGGACAGGTCAGTGGAAGCAAAACGATCATTCTATAATTATAACAGAATTCTGAAGAATTGAGAACACAAAAATCAATAGGGACAAAGCAGCGGGACCAAATGGAAGTTTAAACGAGATTTTGATTGTGTGACGGCATTGACGAAAAGGTGTTGACCGGTTTCTTGGGTTGTGCTACAATAGCAAATTAAGATGGCTGTCAAGTAACTCTGTTTGAGTGATCTGACCGACTATAAACAGGAATCATATTTTCTAGGAAGTTGCTTATGATAGATCAATTTGTTGTATTTGTTCGCAGTATTCTGTCGGACAACTGGTTTGCGTGGTTTTATCAATATCTATTCGGTGGACTGTTCTTTTTTGGCTCTCTTTGGGTTACGCTCCGTGCCGGTACGGTGTACAAGGGATTGCGTGCTGACCGGTGGATCATCTGGGTGCTCGTCGTCGGCTTCTTCCTATTCGCAGGCATCCACCTGATTTGGATCTTTTCCGTGGAGGGACCCCCCGGCAGATGAGCGATTCACTCCATACACTCGATTACACCGTCATCATTCTCTACTTCGCGGCTATTGTGGCTTGTGGCATCTACTTCGGGCGATATACGAAATCCACAGCGGACTTCTTCTTCGGTGGTCAACGCTTCGTCTGGTGGTTGATCGCTGCGTCATGTATTGCCACCCTCGTCGGTTCCTACAGTTTTATCAACTATTCTGACCTGGGCTACGACAGCGGACTTGCCAGTATGACGTACTACACGAACGACTGGTTCATCATGCCGCTGTTCCTGCTCGGCTGGTTCCCCATTATCTACTTCAACCGCATAAGCACTATCCCTGAGTATTTTGAACGCAGGTTCGATCGCCGCACCAGATTCATGGTACTGATCCTGATCGTGCTGTATCTTGTCGGTTATATCGGCATGAATCTACAGACGATCGCCGTCGTTCTGAACCGTGTCATAGGGATGCCGGTGATGGTGGGAGCCGTGATAGTAGCAATTATTTCGCTTGCCTATATGCACAGCGGGGGACAGATGTCGGTGCTCATGACCGATCTGTTCCAGAGCATGATCCTACTTGTCGCTGGTATCGGCATCTTCGTGCTCGGCATCCATCACGTCGGTGGTTGGGACGCGTTTTGGAACGGACTGCCGGCGACACACAAGGTCCCGTTCCCGCAATTCAACGAACCGGCAAACTTTCACTTCATTGGCACGTTCTGGGGCGACGCGCTTTCAGGCACTGTCGCGTTCTTTTTTATCAATCAGGGCATTATTCTGCGCTTCCTGTCGGTCAAGTCCGTCCATGATGGTCGCAAAGCCATGATTGTGATGGTGCTTGTCCTGATGCCTATCGCAGCAATCGTTGTCAGCAATGGGGGTTGGGTCGGCAAAGCGATGGAGACTTATGGTTGGCCCGAAGCACCAGAAAAAGCAAAGAGCGTCTTTGTAATGGTGATGAAAGTCATCACCCAGCCGGGGGTGTTTGGTCTGGTTATCGCTGCGCTGTTGGCAGCGTTGATGTCTACACTCGATACACTTATTAACGCTGTCTCTGCCGTGGGTGTCAACGACATCTGGAAGACTGTTGTGCCGGGCAAAGACGATAAGTACTATCTCCACGCCGCTCGCTTGGCTGCTGTCGGCGCGACACTGCTAGGACTGGTGCTCGTTCCCATCTTTGAACTAGATGATCAGATCTATACGGCGCACTCAAAGTTTTTCACAACGATATTGCCATCGCTGATTGTGGTCCTGCTGATGGGCGTTCTCTGGTCCCGTTTCACATCGGCAGCAGCATTCTGGGCGCTGCTCTTGGGATCTCTACTTACCCTCATTACCCATCACAAAGCCCTCTATTTTCTGATTGAACCGCTTGCCCACGGCGTGCCTCCCGATAAGGGATACATATATATGCGCGGACTGTTCGGTACGCTGGTCACAGTTGTACTGGGCGTGGGCATCACGCTCTTTACTAAACCGCGACCAAAATCAGATCTCCCCGGACTCTGTATCGCTACCTTGTCCGAAGGGATGCGACTGTTTAAGGGCGGTGAACCCAATCGGTCTGAACCGAGAACTTCCTCACCCCTCCAGTTTCGTACAGATGCGATTGACGCCGATCGTGTGCGGCTGCCAGTCGAGTTGATGGACGAACTCTCCATTCAGGAAGGGGACCTCATCTACGTGTCAGATGCCCGGCGATGGCTCGGCGGTCTGCGCTCCGTGCATCTGAAAGCCGATATGCCGCATCAGGAGACCGGCGTCGTCATCCTACACGATGAGGCCGTCGATCGTGCGAATTTTAGTATCGAGCTGCCCGTCACGGTAGAGAAGATACTCTGAGAGGATGCAAGGTCTTCTCACTTATCGTCCCACCCGTTCAAAGAGTGCCGGTGTTTGGTGCATGTGTTCAATAATCGCCTGTGCCTGTGCTTCGGTGGCTGTGGCTATTGGGGGACGCATGACATAGGTCTCCGCAAAACCCATCCCATAAAACACTACCTGATTGCGTGCCATCCAATGCAGGTCAGGTAGTGCAAGCCCACTTTGTGTGTCTGCCTCCATCATTTTAATTACCTCCAGGTAGTTGTTCTCATCGAGCAACTCAAACATGCGCTGCCCACGTTTGGGATTATAAATCCCGGCAAACTCACCTTGGTTGGGAAAATGGTGAAAAAAGATGTAGTGGGTGAACATACCGCCCCCGGTGATGCCCATACGTCCAGAGAATTTGCGAACCAACTCCATCCGATTGTCCAGTATGTAAATATCGTCTTTGATGCCGATAAATTGCTCCTCTTCGCAAAGTTCTTCAAAACGCTGAGCGGGCAGCATTGTCTGAGAGGGAGCGCTCCAAGGAATTGGCAGCGCCACCGCCAAGAGAGGGATTTCGGTCTCTTTTGCCACGCCGCGGATGTATTCCACGTAGAGCTCACCACAGTGGGAGGGGTTTTGTAGGCAATGCTCCGGTAGATGGACAAACGCTGCGTGCGCCCCAGTCTTCTCGAATGCTTGCACTGTCCGGATCGCTTCGTGTAGGGGACCGCCGCCCGTACAGGAGATGAATACGGCATCGTCCCGTACAACCTCCATCACTGTGCGCGTTACCTCTATAATCTCCTCAGTTGTAACAAAATCGAGTTGGCTGTAGGTGAAGGTCAGACAAAAGTTTTGGGTATCGTTCTCCAAGTGCCAAGCGACATATTTCGCCAGCCCCGCATGGTCGATAGAATAATCATCGCGATAAAGAATCGGTAAGGGAACCATTTGACGGTGAATCCGATTGCGTACGTTGTCATAGTGACTCATGATATCCTCCTTATTTTACTTTCCTAGGATAAATTGCACATGGTTCATGTCAACAGACAGTGCAAAACGCAGAATGCGTGAAACGTGATGCGTAAAACGTGAAAAATAAACCAATGTACTGATGAACCAAATAGGTTTCTGTTGTACAATTTCTTAACACGAGTCTTGCACGTATGAATTCCGGTCGGTCAGTTAGAACAAGAACCGGTATGTTGGGATATTCCATATAGCCCCACGTAACGACCAGAATCCACCGATGACAAATTCACCCAAAATCAGTCCCAGAAACAGCGGAATTGCCTTTTGATGTGTTTTGACACCACCCAGTTTTAGAAGAATCAGTTTTAGCAACCAACTCACAAAAATCGAACCCCAGAACACGTTCATCGACCAACTGCTAGAGACCGCGAATCCCGCCGGATGGAACACCCACCAGATAAAGCGCATCCGCATCACCATCAGAAACAGTGTCGTGACCATACCGAAAATCAGTCCACCCATTGCGCCATAGTCCGGTGACAACGGATGATATAACCACGACTGTAACTTATTGAACGGTCGCCACGCATACCCTATAGCGCCGGAATATCTATACCCATCGCTGAGATAAGCCCAAAACGCAACGGGTCCTGTCAGGGCAATTGCCACAATCATCCCCCACAGCAGCCGTCGGTGGCTTGACCGTGACCGCTCCATCAGTTTGAATCCTTCGAGTTGGTGAGGCATCACATGCCCACGGTAGGCGCGATTGAAGAAGTGGAAAAGCCCGTACATGGTCAGTTCATTTGAGCTGAGGACACGAGTCCCTAGCACTTTGACCAATGTTGTGTCCGGTCCTGAGAAATGTAGGTCGTGGACCGGAGATCCTAACTCCGCGCGCATCCGTGTAATCGCTGTCGAGATAGCGTAGTAGATGAGAAAAAAGAGGAAGCTACTCCACAGCGCCATCCCTACCTGCTGACAGAAAAAGAGCAGTGTCCCAAAGACAAAAATCAGTCCGATTAATGCAGCCCGGTAACTCATCGGTTCGTCCACTGATTCCCCACGCCCGCCTCCAATCGCAGCAGAAACAACTCGCTTCAGATGGTGCCGTGTCATCCAGAGTGCTATCAGAAATAGCCCCAAGTACGCACCGGTGGTCTGCTGTTCGATATAGGGAAATTCTGGGATGGAGTGCAAGCCGAGGACATTTGCGAGGATCCGCTCTGCCTTCCAGAACAGGTAGAAAAACCAACAGGCGAATGAGAGATCCAGTGGGATTAGGAATCCAAGTCCAACCGCATAGGGAAAGATGGCGACCGGGGTCCAACCTATCGCATTCCACGGCTTGTTAGTGAAAAAAGGGCGAAGGTCGTAGAGTCGCCCACCTAGACCGGGGATAATTGGATACAGGAAATGAAGCCCGTTGAGAATATCGAGTCCCGCGCCCAACCCAAACCCGATCCACATCATTCGGTTCGAGAGGAGAGAGGAACGACCATCGGTCATCTGAAGTGGGAGTTGAATGATGGGATAACTCAGCTTTTCCGCTTCTGTCCACGGTCTGCGCACCAAAACATTGATGCAGAGCATCCCAAACACTAGTAGAAAAATGAATCCAGACCAGATGAGCGTGGGGAATAGCCATGCTTGTACAACTTGAGGTACATAGAAACTGGACTCACCTTCGGCGAAGCCTTTGAGGACCTCTTTGTCTTGGACGGCGAGCCAATGGGGGATAAATCGCCAGAAGAGTTCCGCCCATTCGTTTTCCGGGCGTGCATACCAGAACGGTCCCACTAAGACCGACATCAGCACCCGCATCATGTCGAGTCCCGCAATTCCAGAGGAGATCGACAGCATCACATAGACGATCAGCAGCTCGCCTTGATTTAGCGCGGCGTTGGGGGCAATCTGCTTGAACAGCAGATTCAGCAGGAGCAGTATGAATAGGATAAAAATGATGTTGAAAAAGAGGGAGACAGTCGTTGAGGTCGCTTCGCCGGAAGCGATCCAATAGGCATTGGCGGGGAGAAGCAAGGTGCCGATAACCACGGCTCGCCATCGTGTTCGGTTCGTAGGTTGGGGGGCGCGGCTTGAAGACGGAGGGGTTAGCTCATCGTGTTTTGCGTTTTTAAGCATTCATACTCCTGTTACTGATTACTCGGTGTAACTTCAAATCCCTCTCAACCGCGCAGGAGCGGCTCAACCTGACTTCCGATTTTGGATCCAGCCCCAGAACAGATTGTCACGCTGGTTGCCCGCGTCCAGATACTCGGCTTTCAAACGTGAAAGTTCATCGTCCTTGTAGTTTGCGATCGGTTGGCCATCGCTATCCAGTTCGATGCCGTACTGACCTGCGGCATTGATACCGAAGATGGCATTTTTCACGGGACCATCGGCGGATCCCAGCGGTTCCAAACTGTGTTTGTCCTGTAGGTCTACTGGGATTTCGATACGGCGTAGCGCCTCAATCTGCCATTGCGGTGAGCCTGCCCAGATCGAATCTGTCCCCCACAGTACGCGGTTCGACCCTAAACCCTTAATCAGTATCCCCAACATTGCCGCCGCGAGCCTCGGATGCGTAATGGCTAACGCGCCGAAGGAGAGGCCGATGTCGGCATACACATTCGACACCCCATATTTTTCAGGGATGGCAGCCATCTCATCAATCCACGGCAGGCGTCCAGTTTTTTCAAATGCTTCACTCACCCCGTGTGCGTCACGCCACATCTTCAAGCCGGCGTGATAAATGTGGAAATTCAGATCGGGCCAATCTTGGGCAGCTTTACCGAGGTCCTCCAACGAGGCATAATGCCAGTTTGGGATACTCTCGTAATCGATCGGTAACACCCCCTTGTGGACGCAGATATTTTGGACGCCGTACTTGTGGGCTTTTTCGTAGGTCGGGTAGGTCAGGTCATCGTCATCCATGCGCCACGGTTTGTCAAAGGTCGGTTCGGCACCCAGAACATCGCCAATGGTGTAGCCCTTCCACGAATCCACCTTGAGTTCCGTGGCAGCGCGGTCCATCGCCTCCAGATACTCTGGCACGCTGGGCCAAATCACACCGTGCGCTAGCAGCCGTCGTGTGCCGGACAGTCGATTGACCAGATTGCGTGTGGCAACCATCTGATCATCAGACAGGAGTATCTTGTATGGATCGACAGACGGAGATGTACTGAGTAGCGCAATGGTTGTGTCGCTGTCGAAGAACATGTCCTTTAGGTAGTAGTCGAACTTGTAATATTTCAGGTCGAGTTCCTGTTCGACCAATTCCGGGTTCCAAGGTATCCGAGATTGGTTGTTGCCGCGGGCAGCATCACGTATCCAGAGTTGACCTTCCCAACTGTAGTCATCGTGAACGTGGTGTGTGTGAACGTCGAAGATAAACTGATCCTTGGTCTCGTCCTTCCGTGCTTGCGCTGCCTCAGGATCTTCGGCTTCGTCGGTGTCTACGTTGTAGACCTCGCCGTGGACCTGATTCATCGCTAGAAATGCGGCAGCCATACCGCTTGGGGAACGGAGGTAAGTTCGGCAGGGTATCCCCTGACGACTAGCATACAGTTTGGCTTCTTCCTGAATCAGCGATTCGACCTGCGCCTGTTGACGGGTTTGCGGGGGCGGGAAACATTCACCACTAGAGATGACCTGCGTTGGCACGGGGCATTCCACCTGCTTTTGGTATGCGCGCTGTAGGTGCTGAAGTTGCTGATTGGTAAGCCACATGGACATGAGATTTCTCCGAACGATTTGGCGTGTTTGTTAAGGTGAGATGGCTATAGTGGAAATCGTCAGGTCGAACATACCGGACATCGAATAACCTGTCCGTCATTTGGTTCCGGATGTCGCTCGTTGTCCAGTTTTCCGTCGGGGCCCTCTAATTGGTGCCACATCGTGCACTGTTGCTTGAACGCTGCATCAACTGATTCAACATATTGGAAAGAAAAGACGCGGTAGTTGGAGTCAAGCCACTGTTTCAGCGTTTCTGCGAGGTTGCCATCTGTGTGACCGATAAAGGCACGGTAATGCGCGTATTTTGGTGTCTCTTCAATTCGGCGAAGCAGGAAAACGGCGGGATCTATACTATTGATAACAGCGTCGATGACACTGTCCGTTAGTTGAAATGGTCCTTCCATTCCAGCGTCCTCGGTCGAGTGTAGGGAACAACGATCGTTGTTCCCTACGAGCTGCATAAGTCCTACCCATGAAAAAACTTTATACGTTCGGCTGATTTACCCATTACCGTATCGGGAGAAAGCGCGCCTTCCCCAAAAACTACCGGAAACGTATCGCCCGTAACCACCGATTGAGTTGCCACCTCCATATAAGTCGCACTGAACGCTCGACGGGGTGACGTGGTCGTGTTGACGCCTGAACGGTGCAGCAAAAAATTGTGTAGCAGAATGGCTTCGCCAGCCTCCGCTTCTAAGTCCATTACATCTTCATCGCGAGTATATTTCGCCTGATCTTCCTCCGACGTGAAGTGTCTTTCGTTGAGAATCCCCAGATTGTTGCTGCCCGGCACAATCTGCATACAGCCGCTGTGCACGGTCGCTGCATCAAAGGCAGTCCACACCGTGATAATCGGATTGGTATCAATCTTCCAACCGACCCCGATGTCTTGGTGCCACACCAGTTCCGTCCCACGCTCGGCGGGTTTGTTCATAAACATAGATCGAAAAACCGCTACATCTTCCCCGATGTAGCGGCGGGTGATTTGGCGGATGAGGGGCTTCTGAATATAGTCGAGAAAGAGCGGATCTTGTTCCAGATCGTCAATGCGCCGGTAGTTCAGGGTTGCTTCTTGGTTCCCTACGGTACGGGTCATAGCGCTTCCAGTATGCCGAGGGTCAAGTTGAAAGCGCATGTTTTCATAGTGGATTTTGCCCAGCATAATATCGTCTATGCGTTGTTGGATGGCGGCCAGTTCGTCGGGTGACAGGAGTTTGCCCAGACGCAGATAACCCTGCTCCATAAACTGTTCGTGATGTTGGTCTTCAAACGAAGAAAGCGTTTCCAATTGCATTACCTTAATCTCCTTCTGTTTTATCTTTTATAGCTGAATTTCTTGATAGGTATCTTGGCATGGATTTCCGTCTACGAACAACACCCGCCGGCTCTGTGTCAGTCCGATCATCGAATATTCTGTGTGCGAGTCATCCGTTCCGCCGTGACGACAGATGCTTAGATCACCGTGATGGCGCAAAATCGCTTTCATATCCACCAGACTGTAGTCGGACAACTTAGAAAGACTTTGTTCAAGGAAACCCTGTCTCGCTTTGGCGTTGCACTTGCCGCTTCCGCTACGGCGGTCAGCATCGGCAAGCGTTGGCAGTTGGTAGCAGTTGACACAGTTCATGTGACGTGCGTCAGGTTCTGGGTTGCGTACCTGCATTATTGGGCATGGCGCTTCGATGGAACACATCACACCCTCCGCATCTACGCAGACATGACTGTACCCTTTGCCGCGCGTCGGGAGTTGGGACAGTCGTCGAACAAATTCCGATGTCGTCCGGCTCTGCATCAGACACTCATAAGCCCAAAGCCGTATCGGAACGAAGTCATCGCTCTGTTGGAAAACGCTTCCAACGGAGGAGTGTCCCACCGCTACACCTTCGGCGTTCATGCCATCGGTTGTCGCAACCATGCCACAAAAGGTAAAGTTTGCCATAGGAATCGCGTCATTTCGATGGATAACTCGCGCACACGCTGGACGACGTTCATCTTTGGCAAGCCCATCGTTGTTCTTGCCCCAGAGCGGTCCGTCCAATCCGTTGCTAAATACCGTGTTAGTGCACCCCTCATCGACCACCAGCTCATTGGCATACATCGGGAGATTCAGTTGAAAAATAGTGTCGAGGGGGAGATTGGCACCGGATGCCGTTCCTTCAATTTCCGAGAGAACCGCCGGCAGATACGTTTTCAACGTCTCCAAGAAACGTGGAAATCGTTGTGCCCAAACGGTGCTGTCGATGTTTGGTGGAAAAAGAGCAAGATGTTCGCGGATTTCCTCACGCAACGCTTCGCCGGTGAGATTGCCAATTTCGCGAGGTGAACCTGAGACTTCAATGACTTTCATGGTGTCTCCTTGAGATGAAGCATCGAGTCTAAAAACTTCGTTTTCTCTGTTATTATGTACTAGTACGGAGACGGATGCTGCAGCGCAGAGGGGTATGGACCGTATTCCACGATAAGTTCTACCTCGTCCACCCTAAGTGGGCTGACCAACCCTTGTGCCCTGTTTTCCAGAATGATCTCCAACAGGTTCTCGCCCTGTCTCGGCAGAACGTCCCTCAAATGAAATTCTAGCCATTGACCGCCGTAAGCGTTGATCTCTGAGCCGTGGGTGCGCAGACAACTCTCGTCCTTCAGGGATTTATCATTGAGCCGAATATTGAGCCGGTCGGCGGATACAAGGTCGGTGATGTTAATCCTGAGACGAATTTGGCGTATCCGTCCCTTGGCACCTGCGATATCATCGGCGATGTAGAACGGAATCGGATGCCGCGTCCCAACATCTGAGGCGTTGATCTCGACGGGCAGTGGCGTCGGGTAGTGGGTTTTATCGTCTTTGGCTTGATGGTTTCGAGCGACCACGTAGCATTTGTCCCCTTCAGCCACTAGCTCCGGGTCGCCAAGTTCGGTCAGCATACTGCGTTCCACCTCCCCTAGGGGCCAACGCATAAACCATGTGTATAAACCGTCAACGCCGCGCGCCCAATTGTTTGCTACCGCCGCTCGCATCTGTTCCGGCGTGGGCCATATCCGTTGCGGTGCCCCGGTCATGGCATCGTGGACATAAGGTTGTAAGATACCGTAGACCGATGCATCCGCCTGATGTGCTGTCTCAATCAGCCAGTCGATGGGGATGTCGGGATCGAGAATCATGTAGGCGTAACGCATCGGAATCGCAAAGTCTAGTAAACCACGTTCAAACCACGTCCGCACGTCAAGACCCTGTGCAAGATTTATTTCCTCTGTGGGCAGCACACGAACGCCAAGGTCGCACGAATCGCCGCGGCGGCTTCGGACCATCTCAGCGATTTGCTCAACATATTCTGTCAGGACGGGTATCATGGCTCGAGCGTCCTCTTCCCGAATGTTAGCGCTGCCTCCCGGAAACGCGAAGTCCAACTCTAGCCCTTCGGTGGGGTACTCTGTTGCCAGTTCCTCCAGCACGGCGAATTGGTGGTCGCGTACCTCCTGATGCCCCAAGCCACGACCGCCGTCCTGTAGCCGGTGCGCTGGATTCATGCCACCGTGGGCGGGCATACGCAGGCTAGCAATGAAATCCATCCCCTTGTCGTGTGCCCGGTCAATGAGAACCCGCAATGGATCCAGTCCTCGATCAATTAAACTCTGCATGTTGTGCCATGTGCGCCAATACGCAGCCATCTCGAAAGGCTGGATGTCTTCCCCAAAGCGCATACCAATTTTGGATGGATAAAACAGGCCATCCCCCCGCTCAACACCGTAGCAGAAGGTATCTACTGCCGTACCGGCGACTTCGTCGACAGGAACCCAAGCGTCCTCCAGCGTCATCGGCGGTTCAAAGACGAACAGGTAGTAGTGACGCGCATCGTTCATGTAGATGATTCGTTTCTTTCGCATGGGGAAACTCTCCTTTCTCGCAGAATTCGATTGAATAGGTCTTGGTCAGTGAGCGGTTCTCAATGTTGGAATAACCACCATCGTAGCAAAAATTCCCCTCGGTGTCAACGGGAAAGCACAAATATACAAATGGGCAGAAAGTACTTAAACGTTTCTCTTTCAATTGCGTCGGATAACTGTAGCAGATTGGCATAATATACCTCTTTTTTTTAATAACGATGCTCGCAAAAATATCCAAGAATCAGTAAGCGATGGAGTGATATCCATCGGAAAGGGATCTTGTTTCTATGAATAGAAATCAACCTCCAACGTCTGCCTTGAATCTTTTCTCTCTATGCGGTTTGGTGGTCTTGTTTTCCTTATTCGTCGCTCAACTTCCGGCGTTTGCGGAAAGCCATGCCACGGATATTGATGTCAAAGCTATCGTCAAACGAATGGACGAACTCTATCGTAGTGAAACGAGCCAAACGAACATGGAGATGCAGATTGTTACGCCACACTGGGAGAGAACCTTGGCTTTGGAAGTCTGGACGCAGGGGATGGACAGAACCTTCATCTTGATAACGTCGCCCAAAAAGGAGAAAGGTGTTGCGACCTTGCGGATTGGGAACGAAATGTGGAACTATCTCCCCAAGACGAACAAGGTGATGAAAGTACCACCGTCAATGATGATGGGATCTTGGATGGGTTCCGACTTTACAAACGATGACCTCGTCAAAGAATCATCGATGCTTGATGATTACACCTACGAACTCATCACACCGGCGGATGCCCAACCCGACCATCTCTACATTCAATTGTTGCCAAAGGAAGATTCTCCGATTGTCTGGGGCAAACTTATCGTCGCTATCCGAATGAGTGATCGGGTTCCGGTTTGGCAGCATTTCTACGACGAAACGGGCCGTCTGACGCGAGTGATGAATTTCAAAGAGATCAAATCGTTTGACGGGAAGACTATACCTTCAGTAATGGAGATGATACCGCAGAACAAAGAGGGGCATAAAACCCTTGTACGGTTCGTGGAGGCCGAGTTTGACAAGGGTATTGACGAAAAAGTCTTCACACGCCGAAACCTTCAAAAGCGGAGATAAATCAACTTCATTTACGTTTTACGCATTACGTTTTAGACCATGATGACACTTAAAATTGCATTCCGCAACATCTTCCGTCAAAAACGACGCACAATCCTAACCGCACTCGCAATGATCGTCGGATTTACACTGTCGTCCGTGTTCATCGGTTGGTCTGATGGCGCGTATTCCGACATTATCGCTATGTTTACGCAGAATCGCATCGGGCATATTCAGGTGCATCGGGGAGACTATCTCGATAAACCGTCGCTCTACAAAACGATGGATGACTATGAGTCAATCGGAGAAACCATCGAGAGTGTAAAAGGGGTAGAGGCGTGGACGCCGCGAGTCTACTCGGCGGGACTCGGCTCGGTCGGCGAAAAAAGCACCACTGTACAAATCATTGGCGTTGATGTGGAGCGTGAAGTCCAAGCCACCCGATTTGACAAGAAAATCGTTGATGGAAAGGTAATCTCAGCGCAGCCAGCACGAGAAGCCGTTTTAGGGAAGGGGCTTGCGAAAAACCTTCCTGCGACGGTTGGTGACGAAATCGTGATTGTCTCGCAGGGCGCCGACGGCTCGATCGCTAACGACCTATACAAGATTGTCGGGATTGCAGAAAGCGGCGACGACATCACAGATCGGATGGCGTGTTATCTCCACATCGCAGACGCGCAGGAGTTACTTGTGCTCGAAGGACGTTCCCACGAAATTGTTGTAATTGTGTCAAACATTAATCGTGTTCATAAAATCACGAAGGCAATCGAAGCTGATCTTAATAGTTCAACGCTTGACGTTGCTCCTTGGCAGGTGGTCGCCAAGGCTTTCTATCGGGCAATGCAGGCGGACAAGCAGGGCGATGCTATCGGACGGATTATCATTATGCTCATCGTCGCTATCGGTGTACTGAATACTGTCCTGATGTCGGTGCTGGAGAGAACCAGCGAATACGGTGTGTTGAAAGCAGTCGGAACGAAACCGGTGCAAATCTTCTGGCTGGTAGTTTGCGAAGTGCTCATCATCGCCTTCGGCAGCATTGTCGTCGGTGCTGTACTCGGGACTGCGGCTAACCATCTGCTATCGATATATGGTATTACCATGCCACAGGAATTTACTTACGGCGGCGTCAAATTTCAAACGATGTACGCCGAAGTCAACGCACGGAGTCTCATCATTCCCGCTATCACCGTCATTCTATCGGCAGGGATAGTCAGTATATTTCCCGCACTGAAAGCAGCGCGCATTCTGCCAGCTAGGGCAATGCGTGCCCATTGAAACCAACAATCAAGGAACAGAATAAACTATTTGACTCATGTTAAGAAATCGTACAACAGAAACTTATTTATGGTAGATTATAGAATTACTTA
>JAGWBT010000030.1:1059-13068 GCA_021295755.1 Candidatus Poribacteria bacterium | reverse complement strand
GTACCCACAAACAACCCCCTAAATCCCCCTTATCAGGGGGACTTTGGGAAATGTCCACTTATTTCTCTAATTCACCATAGTTCATTAGTACATTGGTTCATTTTTCACGTTTCACGCATTACGTTTCACGTTCTTAGCGTTTTACACTTTCTTTTGACATTATCCAAATAATCTTATCACGCATCACGGTTCAAGGTTCAAAGCTATGTGGCTAATCCTCATTAAACTGGCTTGGAGAAATCTTTTTCGGAATAAACGACGTACTATCATTGCTTCCATAGCAATTGGTATCGGTCTGGCTGTGCTGATCTTCGCCGATGCGTTTTGGCTGGGAATGGAGCAGAACATGGTCAAAACTGCCACCGCTTCGTTTCTCGGCGATGGACAGATCCATCGGGAAGGTTTCCGTGACACGCAGGCAGTCGAAATGACGATTAATCAACTCGATGAAGTGGTCGATGACCTTTCTCGAGAAGCAATTGTCCAACAGTTCACACCCCGGACGCTCGCTTTCGGGATGATTACTTCGTCGGCGAATGTCAGCGCAATTAGCCTAGTGGGAGTCCAACCGTCGACAGAACAGTTCTTATCCCAAATCGATGATGCAATTGTGGAAGGAGCATACTTTGAAGGGGATAACAATCGCGATATTGTGATTGGGGCGAAATTGGCAGAACTCCTTGAGGTTACGCTTGGTAATCGGGTCGTCGTCACCGTTGCTCAGTCAGAGACCGGCGATTTGTCTCAGGAGATGTTTCGGATCTCAGGAATCTATCATCTTGGCGGTGACGCAATGAGTGGGGGCATGGCGTTTGTGCGGCTGGAAAAAGCCCAAGAGATGCTTGCCATCGGTTCTGGTATCCATGAGATTGCCATCAAATTTACCGACACAAAATACGGACGGGACAAAAATCTTCCATTTTGGGGGCGGTATTCTCAACATGACAACGAAGCGTTAGGCTGGACGGAAATCCTACCCCAATTACAAGCCGTATTTGAGATGTCCAAATACAGCAAGTACATCATGGGGGTTATCCTCTTTGGTGTTGTTGTGTTCGGGATTATCAATGCCCTTTTTATGTCGCTGTATGAACGGATGTTCGAGTTTGGTGTCCTGCGTGCCGTGGGGACGCGCCCTTTTGGGATGGCGCGACTGATCTTATTTGAAGCCGGAGCGTTGGCGATTGTCAGTATCGTCCTCGGTGCTATCCTCGGTTTCGGCTTGACGTGGATATTCACAAAGGTCGGCATCGATTACACCGGCATTGAGTACGTGGGCGTGACGATACAGGAGCTCATTTATCCCATCATGACGATTGAACCGTTCATCTTGTATCCGATCTGGGTGTTTATTTTTACCATTATCACCGGACTGTACCCCGCTCGATACGCGGCAAAGATAGCCCCAGCGACTGCGATGCGTAGGAGTTTTTGAGGCAGCAAAAGTGACAAAAGAAAAGAACAAAACGATCTCTTTCACGCATTACGTTTTACGTTTTGCACAAGGAGCTAACTAGAAGATTACAAAGGTGTATGCGGAAAATGACGTGCCTGTCGAAGCACTTCGGGGAGTTGATTTGACGATTCAATCAGGAGAGTTCACGGCGTTGGTGGGACCGTCTGGGTCGGGGAAAACCACACTTCTCAACATCATTTCTGGGTTGGATGCACCGACTGAGGGAAAGGTCTGGCTGTCGGGCAAGCTGCTGTCGGGCATGAGCGGCAGTGAGCTGTCCGATTTTCGCCGAGACAATTCATCTTTCAGGCGTACAACCTTATTCCCGTGCTGACGGTGGAAGAGAATGTGGAATACATTATGCTGTTGCAGCGTGTATCCAAAGCGGAACGGCATCGACGCGTTACCGCAATGCTTGAGGAGGTAGGCCTGGCGGGGTTTGCAGACCGAAATCCGCCCCAACTTTCAGGCGGACAGCAACAACGTGTCGCTATTGCGCGGGCGATGGTTTCTGAACCTGCGATTATCCTTGCGGATGAACCGACTGCAAACTTAGACTCAAGAACAGGTGCGGACCTGCTCGATATGATGAGTCACCTTAACACGCAGACAAATATGACGTTTGTCTTTTCAACGCATGACCCAATGGTGATGGAGAGGGCGAGACGTTTGATAACGCTGAAGGACGGACAGGTTGAGAGCGACGAGATGAAATAGGGATCCTGTTTTTTCAGTCGTAATGCCCTCTGCAGGCCGAAATGATAATTCTACCTTCTTCGACTTTGTAAATGATGCGATTTGCTCTGTCGATTCGTCTTGACCAGAAACCTGATAAATCACCTTTCAGTGCTTCTGGTTTACCCGTTCCACGAAAGGGATCTCGCTGAATTTCCCGAAGTAGATTAAGGATACGTCGAGTTTTCCGGCGGTCTTGCTGAATCCACCATGCAAGGTCTTCAAACGCTCCAGGCTCAAACTCCAAGTTTCTTGCGGACGACCTCATAAGGAATTCCTTTGACACTTTTTCCGGATTTCAAAAGTCGATCCCTCATTTTCGAATCGCTCAGCAGGTATTCCGTTTCTTTTTCTGCGCTTTCCGATGCGTCGCTGACCATTTCCTCGATGATTTGAGCGGCGGTCATCTCCCGCTGTTTTGCCTGAACGGATAACCATTCGTAATCTTCATTGCTGATTTGAATAGGAATTGTCTTCATTTTTAGCTTTTAAGCGGAAACTCCCACACCATTAGAGAAAGGAAGCCACGCTTCTCCTGATATTGGTTTGGATTTTTTTGAGATGCTTTCAATATACATCTATTATACCACAGTCCTGAATCCTGCAGTGGATATAGGATTCATTTTCCTGATAGGTGGACTGAGAAAATTGTGAGAAAAATCCTTGCAGTTACTATCTTTTTGATTATAACCGCGATGTCCGAACCGACCAATGCTGAACTTCAAATCAGTGGATACTACAAAAACTTTTCCACAGGTTTCGATTCGCCCTTGCCGGACGAACCAATTATCGGTGCGGTCAACAACCGACTGCGACTTAATCTCGGTTACGCCCCCATTGATACGCTCTCGTTTGACCTCGCCTACGATTTTGCCCCCCGTATTCAAGACCCTTCGCTGTTTTCTGAGTCGCCAATCGCAGGTGCTGCGGGTTCACTCCACTATCGCGTTGCGGACTTTGATTCCACTATCTATCCGAACGAGGATGACCCGGACGGTAGTTTCGGTCTCTTCCAGAACCTTGATCGGGCTTCTATTGCGTACGGTGCTGATTTTGGAGACATCACAATTGGTCGCCAAGCCATCGCATGGGGGAGTGCGCGGGTCGTGAACCCAACGGACGTCATTGCTCCCTACGCCTACAATCAACTAGACACGGAGGACCGAATCGGTGTGGATGCGATTCGGGTTCAGATCCCGATTGGTGTGTTGGGAGAGTTCGATACCGGCTATGTTTTCGGCGAGAATTTGGCTTTTGAAAAGAGTGCCTTCTTCCTTCGGAGCCAATTGAATGCTTTAGAAACGGATTTCTCAATTTCACTATTGGGATTTCGTGAACATCTGATGACAGGGTTTGACATAGCGCGGGGGATCGGCGGTGCCGGTTTCTGGCTTGAAGTGGCTTACGTTTCCACCAACGCATTCGATAGTGAGAACCCCAATGCAGAGAACTATCTCCGCGCGTCAATAGGACTGGACTACAGTTTCGGTGGGGTGGCTTACGGATTCATCGAATATCATTTCAGCGGCGCAGGAGCAGGGGAGCCGGAGGATTATCTCGCCAACCTAGACCGACCGGCTTACACCGACGGGGCGGTCTACCTCATGGGCAGACACTATTTTGGCCCCGGACTCACCTTCCAAATCACGCCGCTCATCTCGTTGGGCGGCGTGGTGCTAGCGAACATCTCCGACCCCTCGGTGTTCCCATCTTTGCAGGTTGAATACAACTTCGCACAGGACATTTACCTCTCCGCCGGTGGGTTCATCGGAATCGGCAAACGTCCTGAAACTGGAGACGAAGAAACCCAATTCAGATCGGAGTTTGGCGGTTATCCAACCCTCTTTTTTTCATCGTTCCGGCTCTATTTCTGAACAAAAGACGATCCGAAAGAACCAAATTAGTCTATTTTCACGCTTTTCCCTGCCAGCGGACGTTTTTGTAGGGCGAAACGAGAGGGGCTTCCGGCGGTGGGGAGACCAGTTCTCCATCTTCTACCCAGCCGCAATCCCGCGCTGCCAGTTCTGCAATCAAGTATCCCTTCCACTGGGCGACTTCAGCCTGATAGTCCGGATGATCGATCCGATTATGACACTCTCCCGGATCTTCCTCAAGATTAAAAAACTGCAGCTCATCAATACGTGGCAACCAAATCAACTTTCGTTTCCCATCGGTGACGTACTGCATCTCCTGCTCATGTGAATAACAGGTGCAGTGTTCGCCGTGGAGGTAAGGACGCCAATTTGGGTCGGGCTGCTGTGTTAGCGGGACGACGCTCTGCCCGTCGACGGTTTTTGGAACATCAACGCCAGCCGCATCGAGGATAGTCGGCATAATGTCGCGCAGTTCGACCACCTCATCAGCTACTTTGCGGGAGGCTGTGGAACCGCGAGTCGGTGGGGTGACGATAAAGGGGATACGAGCGCTACCCTCGTAGGCGTAGGTTTTGCGCCACAGGTTATGGTCACCAAGCATCTCGCCGTGGTCGGAGGTAAAGATAAACCACGTATCCGCAAAAGTATCCTGTTGATGCCGGCGAAACCAGTTCATCAACCGACCAATTTGGGTGTCGATAAAGGATATTTCACCGTAGTATCCTGACCGTGCGCGACGGATTCGTCTATCCGACTGTTTCCCGCGCCATGCGTTGGGGTCAACTGCGTCTTCGGGTTTGTCGTGACAGGTTGCCCAGTCACCGACGGACGGGTGCGGGGTGGTGCCGTTATGATACATCTCAAAGTAGGGCGCAGGAGGTACAAAGGGAGAGTGCGGTCGAGCGAAGGAGATATTGAGGAAAAAAGGACGTTCCCGATCCCGTTGGGCAAGGAAATTAGTCGCACGGCTCATCGTCCATGATGTCGGATGCAGATACTCTTCGGTGTGCCACGGGCGGGAAACCCAAGAGTTCCAATCGACACCGTGATCATCGGGTGTGATGTCACGCCGTTTTTCCCCATCGAACCATGTGCGGTATTCGTCCTTCAGCCCGTGGCGCAACATCCGTCCGGATTCATCCAACTCATGACTCTCAAAACCCATCTTGGCGCGTTGGGGCGTGAAGTGTCCTTTCCCGATGAGATGCGTCCGGTAGCCTGCATTGGTCAATTCACCCGCCAACGTATGTGGGAAGTCATTCGGAATTGGTCCCTGGCCGCCACCCATGCCGAGAATACCGGTATGCCACTGATTCATTCCCGTCATCAGCGTTGCCCGCGCCGGAATGCAGGAGGGGGAGGCGGTGTAAGCGTGTCGAAACCGGGTGCCGCGAGCGGCGAGATAATCGAGATTTGGTGTCTCAATAAAGGTATTGCCGTCAGCACCTATGCAATCACCGCGCATCTGATCTACTATCATAAGAATGACATTAGGGCGGTTCATCGAAAAACTCCTTTTATATTAATCCGTGTTTTATCATTAATGGTTAAGTCGTTAGAATAACTTTGAGTGACACAACAGTGGTCTGTGTTGTCCCATTGATACATTCAAGATCGTCTCTTCAGATTGACTTTGGCTATTCCAATATCATCAACCTATTCGTGGATGATGTCAAGAAGATTCTCGATTACCGGACACGATTTTAAGAAAATTCCACAACCTAGGTGCAGGGCAAAGGTTTGACGGATTAGCGTGGAATGTGTAACGGGGAAATGATACAATAACCGGGGCTATCACCTGTTTGAAAAATGGATTCAATTATAATTATAGAATTACTTAGACACTGCCGATGCACATGTACAGATTAGGCAATCTGTACCCACAAACAACCCCCTAAATCCCTAACCCCCCTTATCAGGGGGGAAGAGGGGGACTTTGGGAAATGTCCACTTATTTCTCTAATTCACCATAAATTGGGGACAATAAGAAACAGAGGAGGATTATATGACAGACAAGGGAACCGCCCATCTGTTTATTGATGATGTACACATAGAGAGCCTTGAGGGTGCTACAAAAGGCGTCGTTCCTATCCGATCAGCCACTGATTGAGAAGACAGAGCCTTGGGAGGATGAGTGGCGCATCGGCAGCTACATCAATGTCATCTATGACGACGAGGAAGACCTCTTCAAGATGTGGTATGGCGTGGGACGAAAATTAGGCGACGCTCGCGGCGAAGAAGCGGATGGACTCGCCTATGCCGTCTCACAAGACGGCTACCATTGGGAGAAGCCCATTCTTAACCTCGTCGAGGACAACGGGAGCAAAGCGAATAACCTCGTCTTTCCGATGTTCAGGTGGGGTGCAGGGACGGGAGTCATGAAGGATCCCATCGAACTAGATCCCGCCAAGCGGTACAAGATGCTCTTTATGTTCCAGAGCGATTCAATGAGATTTGCCGGGATCGTTCAGCCGGTTTGTGTCGCGTATTCGTCCGATGGGACCTATTGGAACGTTCCCAAATACTGGCTCAACCCGGTCATCCCAGAAGGATCGGACACACACTTGGTTGCCTATTGGGATCCAAATCTCCATAAGTACGTCGTCTACCTGCGCGGCCGACCAAATGTGCGGATCATCTGCATGTCTGAGAGCGACGACTTTGAAAGCTGGACACCGCGACAGATCATCGTCCAACCCGACGCACAAGATCCCCCGCAGGACCACGAGTTTTACGGTATGAGCTCGCTGGCGTATCGTGATTTTCGAATCGGATTCCTATCCGTATTTCATACGCTCAACGAGGGATGGGTTGCCCAGAATCAGATTGAACCGTGGATGCCCGAATGGATGAATCAGATGGACGTTCAACTCACATACTCGAAGGACGGTCGAACGTGGCATCGTGCGGGTGCGCGTGAGCGGATTTTGGTCTGTGGTCCGCGCGGCAGTTTTGACTCCGGCTGTGTTTATCCCCCACATGCCCCCTTTGTGCGCGGCGAGGAGATCTGGGTCTATTATGGTGGTTCAAATGACCTACACGGTGAGTCACCTCGCCATGGTGAGCCGACTCGTCGCGGGATAAGTCTGGCGAAGATTCAGAAGGATCGATTGGTCTGTCTAAGAGCGGATAAAGAAGGCCTTGTCACCACGACATCTCTCAGCATCAGGCCGGATTCGTTGTGGATAAACGCCGATGCTGCAGGTGGATCATTGCAGGTGGAACTGGTAGATCCTTTTGACCGGGTGATCTCTGGATTCTCCAAAGATGACTGTGTGCCTTTTACCAGTGATGAGACGGAATATCAGGTGAGATGGAAGGCAGATCAGAGGACATCGGCAGACACCAGCACTAGCGGTCTTGAGGATAAGATGGTTTCTCAATCGGTAGGACTCTTCAAAGTCAGGGTCTACCTCAACAACGCCAAACTCTTCGCGCTTTATTCGTAGAGTTGCCTGAATCGTTCCTAGAGGTCAGTCAGCGATTATAACTTCCCTGCCCTTTTCGGCCGCTTTGTACAGTGCGTCCATCACCCGCTGCACATCGAGCATTTCACTGAACCGAACAATGGGTAAGCGGTTTTCCAGAATACTCTGGCAGAAGTCTTGATAGACACTGCCGAACTGGCTTGTCTCGCCGGCACGGGGTGTTGCATCTACAATGTTATCGCCTTCCTCAAGCGCAACTCGCAGTGGACGTAGACTGGCAGTGCCCCAGTCGCCCAAGATTTCAGTGCCGCTAGGTCGGGAACGTGGGTGCATCATCCAGTTGCTTTCCACCGCCATGGTTGAACCGTCTGCAAAGTGTATCAAACCGATATTGAAGTCTTCAATATCGCAGTCTGTCACCGATCCTTCCCATGTAATAAGCGGCGTCTTCATCCGGCGCACTTTCTGGTAGCTTGCCGCCGAAGCCCGCACCGGCTTCGGATTGCCCAACGCCCAGAGGGTCGCGTCGAGAAGATGAACGGTTGTATGGAAAAGCACGCCGCCTCCTGCTAGGTGACGTTTGTACATGGTGGGGGTGCCGGGGATGTGCATCACATGCCCGTGCCAGAGCCGCGTGTGGTAAACGTTACCCAGTTTCCCGTCAGCAAGGAATTGACGCAACGCCTGCACTTCAGGATTGGAACGATTTTGTAAGCCCATTGACATTAGTTTTCCGCATCGCTTTGCCGTTGCGACCATCTCCTCCGCTTCAGCGAGATTCATCGCCAACGGTTTGGAGACCAGCACATTGGCACCCGCTTCAAAGGCAGCCACCGCCGCGTCCCGGTTGGCTGACGGCGGCAAGGCGAGACTAACGATGTCCATTGGGTGATGCTTGAGCATTTCCCGGTAATTGGTGTAATGGTGTGGGACACCAAATTCAACTGCTGCCTCTCGCACCCTGTCTAGATTCACGTCTGCAATGGCGATGATTTCTGCGTTGGGAATCTCCGTGTAGCCTTGAATATGCCCACGTCCATGCGCCCCGCAGCCAATTATACCGACCTTGAGTTGATTCATGCCCTACCTTCCTAAAGCGAAGCTCAACAATAACTGCTTGAGTGTATCGACAGACAGATCAAAGCGTCCGACGCACTTTCTCAGCGTCGCTGAACAGAATCTCACGAACAGCATTGGTAGCCTTCTCATGGAACTGAACTGCATCAGGATCCATATCTTTGGCTGGACGCGGAGCTTCCTTAAAGTGGCCAAACCGATCTGTCCCATTCACCGATGGTCTGCTTGGTGCGGGTGGGCATATAGTGCATCGAAAGACCAATACGTCGATCTTTTGACCGATTGGGACTCGATGCGTGCGCCAACCGTACATTGTGAAGCGAAATTTCACCCGGCTGTAGCGGCATTGCCACAGCCTTGGCTTCATCGACCTCCACCGCAATTTCCTGACCACGGGTCAAGAGGTTATGCTGCTTATACTCATCTGCGTGGGGCAGAAGATCACCCTTATGACTGCCCGGTAGAACCCGCATACAACCAGTCTCCGGCGTTGCCGGTGAGAGTGCCAACCATACGCTGACCAAGTGGTCGGTATCGAGACCCCAATAGCGCAGATCCTGATGCCACGAGACGAAAGTCTCACTGAGTGGCTCCTTGATCCAGAAGAATGTATTCCAGCAGAGAATATCAGGCCCGATCAGATCCTCGACCGCATCAAGAATCTTCTCATGACGCATCAGAGCGTCAACCCATGTAAAGAGCAGATGAGACTTGCTCCGCTGCGCTCCCGCAATGGGGCTGCCTTGAGCGGCTTCAAATTTCTCAAGTTGTGCTCGGTTGGCTGCTACCTCTTCATTGTCTAGTATCTTGACCGGGAAATAGTACCCTTCCCGACTGTATTGTTCGATAGCATTTTCATTCAGAAGTTTCAACATTTGAACCTCCTCTAGAGTCGCTGGCTGCGGGCTGGCCCCTCGGTCGGATCTGAGTGCCTAATTTTTAGGTCGATGTCCCCAAGCTCTCTCAACTGCTGCTTCATGAGTTCCCCTTTACTCGCACGGGTCCAGCGAACAATTCTTCAGGCAGAAAACTCGTTGTCTCAGTTGCGTGCCTATATTCAAAACCCTCAGTTGTGACGACTCCCATTGCAGTGAAATACTTAGACTCGCCACTCGTTCCGCTCTTATTCCCTCCGCTGTGACCCCGTAGCCAATCAGGATCGATGACCTGTTTACCCTTCCAAATCCCTTGTGTCGCGTTCAGATGACCAAACCGAGCGAGGTCCGACGCACTGATGACGACCCATCCGGGGCCACTACGGACAGGGTTCCCGTTAACCTCATAGGGAGGATCGAGATAGGTATACGAATCTGGAATCGTGGGATACAAATATTTGTGGTCTTTGACATAGCCGCCGGTAAGCCAATCCCATCGCTCTGCGGGAATCCCTATCAGGTCAAAGAGTCGCTCCTGAATAATATTCTTCAGGTCATTCCCCAAGATGTAGGTAAGTGCTTGGCTTAAACGCCAAAATCCGGCACTACTATAGAGACCAACTGTGCCCGGCTCGGCGTGAGAGTAGAGATCATAGGACGGATCACCGGTCCATTTGGACCATTCAGGAACCCCCGGTGTAAGGTTCGCTGCCTCAAGCCCGGTTACCTTTTCCCGCCAACGGATTCCTAACTCTATCGGGAATCCCCCGTAGTGAAGGGACTCGTGTTTTGATCCAATGATATGCCGCCAAGTCAGGTTCTTATGATGCCCTTCGGTCAAATATTTGTGAGGGTGAGAAAGTTCATCCTCGCCGGTCCACTGTTTGTGGATCGGCTCGTCCGGATCGATGCGTCCGTCTGCGACCGCGAAACCGAGAAGCGCCCACATAAAAGCCTTTCCGACGGAGGCGGTTTGATGGCGATAATGTCGATCGCCCCAAGTGTGAACCAAGTAACCGCCACGAGCAATCACGGCACCGTATTTGTTATCCGAGTGATCCTCTCCACCGAAAGACGCACCCTTGACCTCCATGCTCCCTATGAAGGTGCTGAATTTTTCAGGATCAAGCCCGGCATCCTCTGCCGTAATCTCAACCCAGTCATCTTCAGGATATGTTACCCAATCGGGAAGTTCAATAGTCATCCAATGCCTCCTCCCTCAATAACCCATCAACAAATTGTTTTCACGCTTCACGTTTTACGTTTTATTCTCTGTGTGTGTTGTCTTATTAGCACGTCATTTAGCTATTTTCTTGACAGAAAGTTTGCCCTAGTATATCCTGTTGCCGTTCACAACTCAATTGAAAAAGGAGAAAAGCGGTTGAGTGCTTAAATCTGAATTTTGAGGCTCCCGCTGCACAATTTCTATGAAATTACTTGTTGCTTCACCATGGTCCCAAGAGCGACTCGAAGAAGCACAGAAAACCTTTCCCCAAGTACAGTTCACCGTTGCTGCTGACCAAGATGATATTTTACGCGAAATTGTTGATGCTGAGGCTGTTTTTGGCGCAATCAGTCGGGAAGCATTTCTGGCAGCCAAACAGTTGAAGTGGATTCAAAATACGGGTGCTGGGGTAGAGAGATTGGCACGAATTTCTGAGATAGCGGAGAGCGATGTCACTGTCACCAACACCCGTGGTTCTCACGCTGCCACGATCGCCGAGCACGGCTTTGGATTGTTGATTAGCCTTACACGCCAATTACCAAGTCTTTTGGATGCACAACGCGAACACAACTGGACACGTCCATTCAGCGGGCCTCAGGTCGGATTGACCGGTTTGACGCTGGGGGTGGTGGGCATGGGAAATATCGGTCGTGCCATTGCCAAGCGCGGTCACGGCTTTGAGATGGAGGTCATTGGAGTTGATATCAACGAAGTGCCCAAGCCCGATTTTGTTAGTGAACTAAGGTTGTTGGATGGCTTGGATGACCTGATGCAGCGTTCAGATGTCGTGGCGGTTGCAGCTCCAATCACACCGGAAACCGCAGGGATGCTCGGTCCTGAACAGCTTAGACTCATGAAGCCGACAGCCTACCTGATAGTTGTGTCGCGGGGAGGCATTATAGACGAAGATACACTCATGCAGATGTTGAACGACGGGCAACTTGCCGGCGCTGGATTGGATGTTACAGCGAATACGCCGAACTTGCTAATAACCCCACACTGCTCTGGAGGTTCAACCCAGACCGCTGCTGCGGGCAAAGCCATTTTTTATGATAATTTACGGCGATACCTCGCCAAAGAGCCTCTCACCAATCTGGTAGACCTGAAACGAGGATTCTAATCCGACCTTGGCACACCACTTCTGCGACGTGTCATCTTCAGGAGCAGCTGGGAGGGACTCTACTGAAAATCTTCGCCGGGAAATGTACCCCAAGGAACCGCTTTTGCCTCGCCCTCATAGACCGGCAGGAATTCCTGTGTGATGTGTCGTGTTTGTTCGACCCAGTCAGCCCATTCAGATCTGCTTGTGATGTGGTCGCGGATTAACGCCTTAACTTCG
>JAGWBT010000030.1:0-990 GCA_021295755.1 Candidatus Poribacteria bacterium | reverse complement strand
TCGCCCACGACAACATCGCCAGCGTGAACTGGCACATTAACCTCACCCTCAATCTGTTGGAAGGCGAGATGATCCATATCGGTTGCACGGATTACAGTGTCTTCGTCCCTTGCTCGCATATCGTGCAGCGGGTGACGTTTCAGGTGAGAACCGGGAATCAAGCGTAAACAGCCGTTGTGTATATTTGTGTCGACCAAATAGTACATCAGGAAATACTGCTGCGGTTGATTGGTGTAGCTGATAGGGTGTTCCCACAACACGCCGTCTTGGTGCCAGTATAACGGTGGGCTGTGCGGAGGCTTGCTGATCACAAAGCCGCTCCAGAATTTA
This sequence comes from Candidatus Poribacteria bacterium, assembly GCA_021295755.1. Lineage (NCBI taxonomy): Bacteria > Candidatus Poribacteria > Candidatus Poribacteria bacterium. Next base: position 660 of record JAGWBT010000030.1, on the reverse strand, counting down.
GGGGAGTCAAATCCCAACTCGGCGAGAACCGCCATCGCGCTAGGATCGATAAGGATTTCAGTAAAGGTTGGATGGGGGCAATCCCAATAGGGAATGATGCACCCCTGTGAACGGTGCTGCTCAAAGTGTTCCTCATCCTGTTGCGCGATCATCCATTCGCTCATGGCATTTAGCTTTGTTACCATCTCCGGTGCTATTACATTCTCAAAGACGCAGAAACCATCGCGCATGAGTTGCTCTCGTTTCTCCTTAGCGATGATTGGCATGGATGGTTCTCCTTTCGCGTTAGCAAATTCTATCTGAATCTATTGGGGTTTCATAATGCCTTTCCTAGCGGTCGCTTCGTTCGTATGGTAGTTCCAGCCGCGCAGCACCAGATTCTCACTAAACTGGTAGAGGTCCTCCTTCCGATCCTTGCCGGAAAACATCCTCGCGATCACTACCTTCCTTGGCTTTTCAGAGTGGTTGGACTTTGAACCGTGTACGATAAAGTAATCGAAGAAGGTAACGTCACCGGGCTCGGCTTCAATCGCCGTGGCACCTTCAAATGGAAACTTTTCGTGAAATTCAGGGTCAACCGCCTTTGAACTCTCCATCCGCCCCTGTTGGTGTGATCCGGGATAGACCCTGAGACACCCTGTCTCTTCCGTCGCTTCGCTG